>JAIENC010000151.1 GCA_019751635.1 Mycobacteriaceae bacterium | reverse complement strand
TGTGCTTGCCGGAGAAGATGGTTCGTCCAGCTGGAACCTGCGTATCGGGTAGGTCAACGTTGATGGTCGGTTGGTCACGCAAGGCGCGGCCGGCCTCGGTCACCCGAGTGTGGGCGGCCTCGATGCGGGCGGCGTGGGTTTGATCGCAGCGGCCGGCCGACTCCTGGGCCTGGCCTTTGCGTTTATTGAGCAGGATTTTCGGCACACCAGCATCTTGACGTCCACGCTCGGCGTTGCTGGTGCGCCGGGCAGCGCGTTCCCGGGCTTTTTGCCGGTCGAGTTTCTGGCGTTTGAGGTCGAGTTCGGCGTTACGCAGGTTCTGTTCGGCCAGCTGCGTCTCGGCGGCTACGGCTTGCTCATAGTAGCTGTAACTGCCGCCATAGCAACGGATTTCATTGATGTTTAGCTCACAGATGGAGTCCATGCGCTCCAGCAACGCACGGTCATGGCTGGCCACCACCAAGCACCCGCTGTAATTATCTACAGCGGTGTACAGCCGGCGACGGGCATCGAGGTCAAGGTTGTTGGTCGGTTCATCGAGCAACAGCACATCTGGGCGCTTGAGTAATTGGGCGGCCAACCCCAGCGACATGATCTCCCCGCCAGACACACTGCTCAACGATCGGTCCAAGCCGAGATGGCCCAAGTCCAGCCGATCCAACTGGGCATCGATCCGCTCAGCGATGTCCCACTCCTCGCCGATGACGGTGAACACCTCCTCGCGAGCGTCCCCGGCATGCAGCGCATCCAACGCCGCTAACACGTCAGCGACACCGAGCACCTCGGCCACCGTCACATCGGTAGCCAGCGGCAGATTTTGCGGCAAATAACCCAGCACCCCCGGCATCGACACGCTTCCCCCACTGGGCGCGAGCTGGCCGGCGAGTAGCTTAAGCAGTGTGGTCTTGCCCGCCCCGTTCGGGGCGACCAGGCCCGTGCGACCCACGCCAGCAACAAACGACACGTTCTCCAAGACAGGCGTGCCGTCTGGCCAGGAAAAAGACAGATTGGAACAAACAATGGATGCAGACATGAAAGTCCTTGCCAGAGAAGGGACTAGACCAAAGCGGGGGTGTGAGAACAGAGCTCACACAAGCCTCACGCAGAGATGTCAGTGCCACCTTCCATACCGGTAAGGCTAACACGCCACCGCCCCTATTGGCCGGCCCGTAGTCTGCCCCCTATGGAACTCAACCTGTCCGTCGACGAAGTCTTGACCACCACCCGCTCGGTGCGTAAACGCCTTGACCTGGACAAGCCGGTATCGCGTGAACTGCTCATGGAATGCCTAGACCTGGCGTTGCAGGCACCCACCGGTTCTAACGCACAAGGCTGGCAATGGGTGTTCATCGAAGATGCCGACAAGCGCAAAGCGATCGCCGACATCTATCTAACTAACGCGAGGAAATACTTCGACATGCCCTCACCGCAATACCCTCCAGGGGATACTCGCGGTGCCCGCATGGAGCGTGTTCGTGATTCGGCAAGCTATCTGGCCGAACACATGCATGAGGTTCCGGTGCTGATGATCCCTTGCCTGCAAGGACGTGTCGAGCAGGCGCCACTAGGGTTCAGCACATCGTTTTGGGCGTCACTGTTCCCGGCGGTCTGGAGCTTTTGCCTAGCATTGCGCTCCCGGGGATTGGGTTCCTGCTGGACGACGCTGCACCTTCTTGACGACGGGGACCGGCAAGCAGCCGAGATCCTGGGCATTCCGCATGATCAATACAGCCAGGGCGGGCTACTACCGATCGCCTACACCAAAGGCACCGATTTCCGACGAGCCAAAAGGTTGCCCGCCCAGACCGTCACGCACTGGAACACCTGGTAAACGGTGCCCGTCCGCGTCGGCCAAGACTGGCCAGGTCTAACTTGGCGAGCTTTGGTCGATGTTTCTGGTGTGGTTGAGCAGGGTGGTGAGAATGGCTTCGGTGTGTCCACAGCAACGATCCACCCGCGTCGGCGAGTAAGTATTGACGCGCGGATGGGATCATGGCCGATAGCGATTCCCCGTGGTCGGGGGAGTGCCCCGGGCTGGTGTCGTAGCGTCCGTACCAAAGATCGACCGCTGCGGTGATATGAGCGGGGTCAAAGCCCCAGCGGCTCATCGTCAACACTGTGTCGCGGGCATAGCCCGCCGGGCCCTGACTAAACGCCTCGTCCATCGCGCACCGAAAAGCTCGCTCGACAACCAGCTCCGTGTACACGCGGCAATCCATTGCAGGGCTGTTGGTGATGATCAGATTCCACAACATCTGGACGTTGCCGAAGGTAGCAAACGACGCCTCGGCAGTAGCGGGATCGGCCGCTACAGCGTCCACCATGGCCTTGACTTGCGGTGTGAGGGAATCCGCGAAGCGCGGATGGGCCAGTTCGTCGGTGCCCGAAACCACAGCTACAGCATCGACGAGGCCGTGGTAAGCCAACGCCAAAGCAAAGGGTGCCCCTTGGGAAAATCCCGCCGCCACCGGTGCGGACAAAGTTCGGTGCGCGATGAGCTGCTCGATGTCGCTGGCCCAGCTCGACAAGGTCCGGCCAGGGGCAGGATCAGAGGCACCCAGACCGGGTCGATCCACACTGATTAACCGGATTCCAGCCGTGTCGATGAATCGTCCGCCGAATCCGAGCCTTCTGCTGGTCGCCGACCCCGGGCACAACAACACCACGGTGCCGTCGACCGGTCCCCACTCCGCCCAGCCCAACTGCCTACCGTCTTGAAGTTTGGTCTGGCCAAGTCGGGCAGGTTCGCGCACACCGTAATCCACGATCATCAAGTATCGGGGGTTTTATCGCCCGCCAAAACTCTGGCCGCCATCAACACCCAGTGTCTGGCCGGTGATGAATCCGGCATCCTCAGACAGCAGGAATTGCACTGCAGCGGCTACATCGTCCGGAGTGCCCAGCCGACGTGCGGGAACCCCGGCCAGCACGGCGTGTTCGGCGGCACTGCCGGGAGGGTGACTGCGATGAAATAGTTCGGTGCTGATCGGGCCCGGGGCGACGGCGTTTGTCCGCGACCGATCACCTCTATCAGGACTGACCGTCGGCGTCACGAACTTCGTAGTCAACTCCTGGAGAAATCCGTGACTGACTGACAGTTTGGCGGAGCTGAAAATCGGATGTGGTGCGGAAGTGGCCTGCGGTGGTAGCGGGGCGAATGGATCGGGTCTTAGATTCCGACCATGGCAAACATTCAGTCGATGGCCAAGGCGCGCAAGCGGGTTCGAGAAGCCCAAGCGAAAGCGCAAGAGCAACGTGCCCGGAGGGAACGCGAAAACGTCGAAGACACCGCTACGTTCGTGGTGGCGTGTAGCCGGGTGGCGGGAGTTGATACATGGGCGGCGGAGCGTATCGCTCAGATCAATGCTGAGGCCGAACGCCGGCGTGGTGGGCAACGCCAAGTAGCCGCGGCGGCGCTGGCACGTATGCATGAACGCGGCGAGAAGATCGACCATATTGCCGCTTTGGCTGAAACCACGGAAAGTGAAGTGCGCAGCTACCTCAAACTCGCCCGAACTCGGCGCCCTAACGCAAGCGTCGCCGAGTCGTATGCATCAGATACGAGAATGCTGGTCGAGGAATGGCGGGGACCCTCGGCGACTCTGACGCCGTAGACACGAGCGTAGTCAGTGCTCCTGTAATACTTTGCCGCCGCAACTTGTCGTGACGACTACGGGAGTGGACCACTTGGTCACAGCTGCAGGGACCGGCTCGACCCAGCCGCAATCCGGGCCGTCGTGACTGCGGCGGAGAGGCCATCGCAACCGAGGTGAGTAGTCGATACTTCGGGGTGGGCTCCATGCATGGGCGCCTCTATCAGTGCGTAGAAGCCCCACCCGACGGGCTTGAGACCGCCTACTACGCTCTACACCGCCGACCAACTCCCGGGTGAGTTCTGAGATCAGAAAGTCTCTGAACTCGTTGGGACGGTTTAGGGGCAGCACCGGTTGAGAAGATGGGAAGGGGCACCGTGCATATAACCGAAGAAATGATTTACAGCTTTGCGCCGTTCGCGGCAACACTAGGAATTACTTTTCCCGAAATGACAGCGAACCGAGTTCAGGCGCATCTGCCTGCTAGACATGAGCTTTCAACGCTTGGTGGAGGCCTCCACGGGGGAGCGATCATGAGCATCTGCGACGTCGCTTCTGCCGTGTGTGTCGCACTGAATATCGACGATGGAAATATGTGGAGCACTGCCGAATCCAGCACCTACTTTCTTCGTCCAGTCCGGAACGAGGCAACAGCTACTACCATTCCGATCAAGCTCGGAAAGTCATTAGTTACGGTGAAAACAGAGGTTCACGACAATGCCGGCAAGCTCTGCGCATACACCACCCAAATGGTCTACGTAACTCCCGTAATCAGCAACTCTTCACAGTGAGCAACAGTCAATCACCATCCCGTTGACAATCTGACCTAAGTCCTTTGTCGCGTCGTCTGAAAATAGTGGATAACTCGGCGGGCAGTATGACGGATCAGACGGCTTGTATCGGGGCCGGCCGGATGTCGAACTGCGAGAACTGTGGAGCGCTTTTTGGTCGGCAGTCTGCATGAAATCAGCTCCATCGTGGTCATCTCAAATCTGCCGTCCGCTGCGGGAGGGACGGGCTTTTCTCTCTGACGATGTGGCTTGTTCGCCCTGGGCGGCCGCCTTAATGCGGGACGTCGAAGTGCTGGCCCTGATCGGCGATTCCCCATGCGCTTCCATCAGTTGTGGGCTGTTTGCCATTACCCTAGACGGGCAAATTAGTTTTGCCGCCTGATGGTTTGGCGCCACTGACTGACCGAGCTTGTCATGGCGCCGAAGATCGGGTCGGGCATGAGTTGCAGCCCCCAGTTTCGGGCGGTTTCTAGCGCAGGGATACGTGGCGCCGTGACGTATGACCCGGCCTTCGATGCCCCATAGAGCGCGAGCATTCTCGGCCACCGGCGCGACAGCGCGGACGTGCCACGGTAGGCCAGTGTGATGGCGTCCTCCATCGCCAACGCCGCACCTTGGCCGAACGTCGGTCGCATAGTGTGCGCCGCGTCGCCAATCAACACGACCTTGCCGCGAACCAGCCGTCGGGGAGGGCGGGTTTCGAAGATCTCTGGGGTGATCATCTGATCCGGCTTGGTGGAGTTAATCAGCATCGGCAGGGGATCGGGCCAGTCCATAAATGACCCCAATTCCGTTCCACGCAATCGGGTGCCGCCGTAGACGTAGGTGCGTCCGTCAACTAGCGGCAGGATGCCAAAGTCGTCGGTGCGTCCCCATATTGAGCCGAAGCCGGTATTGAGTTGGCAGTCGGTGATCCAGGCCCACCCGGTGATGTCAGTAGGTCGCAGTACAGATGCCTTGGGCCACAGTGACTTTCGAATTATGCTGTGTGCCCCGTCGGCACCCACGATGAGGTCGAAGCGTTCAATTGTGGTGTTGGTCTGGACTGTTCCATCTACACCGACTCTGATCACGCTGCCCGAGTACCGTACGCAATCTGCCGGCAGAACCGCCATTAACCAGGAGATCAACTGGTGACGGGGGACCGTCGCGTACTCGCTTCCGCCGGTGAGTTGGGTCAGTGTGCTTCGGATCAGAACCCGCCCGTTGCTGGTGCGCACCGTGGCGGGCGTCTGCGACCACGGTTGAGTCACAAGGTGTTTCCGGACCCCGAGGATGGACAGACAGGCCAGCGCATTGCGGGCCAAAGAGATGGCGCCGCCAGCGGAGGGTGGGCCGTTGGTCTTCTCGAACACCGCGACATCGTGGCCCTGCTGTCGAAATGCGATAGCAGCCGCCAACCCCGCGAAGCCGCCTCCGACAACTCCGACCTTCATAACGTGATACTACCGCTCGTAGTAGATGTCGAAGGGGGTCAGTTTCGGAGTTGCCGGTTGCACCGCCCTGCCGGTGTGTATGCCGGTAGGTTCGGGAAGGTTGTGGTTGACTTCATGGAAGACGGGTCCGCTAGCTTGGCAGTTGTGGTGGACACCGTCATGTTGGATTCGGTCGACCTGGACATGCTCGACCGGGCAACGCAGTCGTTGTCGCAAGTTCTCGGCTCACTCGATACCGCCGCTTTTACCGGCCTACGGCCTGTGCTGGCTGGACGGTCAAAGATGTTGCTAATCATGTTTGCGGTGGAGCGTTGCGCTACGCCCATTACCTGCGCGGCGGTATGCCCGACGAGATCGCGTGGACCCGCACGGCCGATAACGTTGGCAATGATCCGCGCATGGCTCACGACAAGCTGTCCGCGGAGCTACGGACACTGTTCGCGCAACCCGGTGCCGGTTCGATTCGCGCGCATCACCCGGTGCAGACAGTCAGCGGCGGTGTGCTGCTGCGGATGCGTGTCGCAGAGCTCGCAGTGCATGCCTGGGACATCACGAGCGGCCTCGATTCCACAACACAGATTGACGACGACCTTGCTGTGTACCTTCTCGATCGTGCGGCCCAGATCCTGCGGGTGCAGCGGGAACACGGGTACTTCGCGGACGTCGAACCGGTGAACCCGGACGCTCCCGCCTCGGCGCGGCTGCTGGCGCTCACCGGAAGATCCATGCCCCGAATCCGCGAGGTTTGATAATTCTCATTTTCGGGTCGAAGTCCCGACTGCTCTGCAGCGCCTTAGGGGTGATCGGGTCAGTGCGACGGTCGCTAATCCGACGGCTACCAGCAGTGCGGGGTGGGTGGTGACTATCAGGAGTTTGCCGGTCTTGGTCATTGTGTCGATGGCGGCGTCGAATGCTGTGACATAGGTCGGATATGGCCGGTAGAGGTTGTGCGCCGTGCAGTAGAGCTAAGCGCTGAACCACATGAAGACGATCAAGTAGACCGCTGCGGTGCTTGTTGTCCATGCCCAGTGAGCATGCCCCGTCATGCTTGTGGCCTTGTCGAGCAGGACCACCAGCAGGGGTACGGTCCAGAACCAGCGGTGGCCCCAGGCCAGCGGCGGCAAATCGGCTCGGTCAGTGCCGGGCGGTATGTCAGCGACGCTGTGCATCGATGCGGCCGAGGAAGTGTACGCCTGGTTGGCGGCCCAGATGAGTGAGAGAACGGGGTAATCCACGGTGGCTCGGTCGGAAACGGAGGACCTAGCCATGGCCTCCGCTGGCGCTTGCCGCGCGGTGGGCGGTGCCACGGATTTGGCAACGGGACATGGTAGAACCGATCCGAACAAGCGCAACGCGGCGAGACGGGCGAGACGGTTGGACTGCGCTGACCAGCACATATGAGACCGAATATCGCGGGGGACGGCGACTGGTTCGCTCATAACCCAGAGGCCGAAGGTTCCTTTGGCTGGATCGAACACTCGCTGCATTTCTGGCATACAGTCAGAATCCAGGCCTTCGAGTGCTACAAACCCTTCGGGTTGCGCGCCTCTCCCAGGACCGGTGATCACCGGTCCTGGTCGCCAGGATTCTCGGTCGTGCGCGGCGGCACCGCGTGCAGGTTCGGTCCAGAGATCACAGTCTTCGACGCTATCCGAGTAGATGGTGACTGTGCATCACTGCGTAACGAATCTTACTAGATAGCAAAGGTATTGGGCTGATCTGATGTCGCTTGGGCGGATCTGCGAAAACTAACAGGACTTGAGCGAAGTTGATCATGCCAACCATCGGTAAGTGGCGTCAATAAGGAAGCATGGTTTTGGGTAGGAAATTCAGCCTCGGTGATAGACGAGGGCCCCGTGCCGGCGCGAGGATCGCGGTATGAACGGTTGCCGCATCGACGACGACGCGATCGGAGGAACGTAATGGCCGAACTGATTGCGGTCCCGGCGGTGTTGGCGCGCCTGGGTATTGGTCGCACAAAGTTGTACGAGTTGATCGACTCGGGCGAGCTGCGCAGTGTGAAGATCGGCTCGCGCCGATTTGTTACCGACGCGGCGGTCGATGACTTCATCACACGTCTTGACCGAAGAGCGCAGCGCCTTATCGGATAGAGATTTCTAGAAGAACCCGGAGTGCTACTTGGCGATTTGGCCTGCTGGGGGTGGTTGCTTCGGCCCAGTAGGCGACATGGCCAAGCGCTGTCGGTGGATCTGAGGAAATTTCTGGGCGCGCGTACCGGGCCATGATCGCTCAATTGCCTATTCGAGGCCGTGGGTAAAGACGGAATCAAGGTAGGAGGCGACCAAGGCGATCTGGTCTTCGAGGTTTTCCTCGCAGACGGATTCGAGGTGCTCTTTGCGGCGCCACGCGGCCCATTTCGCTTGTGCGACTGCGCCATAGCCGGCCAGGTGTGGCGCGACGGGTTCAAGGGTGACTCCGCGGTGGCGTGTAACAGCTCGTGCTGAGCGAAGCAGTGCATCGGTGTCGATGCCGTTACGGGCGAGTGCGACGATGTCGAGGTAGTCCCGCCAGCGCGTGCTGGTGATGCCGCGAGGCGTCGGCGGGCAAATAGATGCTGTGGGCGATGCGGTCCCAGCGACCCGCCTGCGTGCCGCGATAGAGAGCGCTGCGCGATAGGCTGGTCTGGAACCGCAGTGCTTGGAGTCGGCGCGTCCATAAGACGCCTCCTCGCTTGAGGGCGCATGATACGAAACGCCGACAGATAACCTTAACTGTAGGCGTTTCGTTCCGTAATGGCTTGCCGGGAGCCATATGTGGATAACCGGTGGAGCGCACGGCTAGCCAGCCGGAGTTACCGGGTTGATGAGTTGCCTGACGTCGGTCGCGAGGAGCGGGAGATTGTCGCGTTGCCGATTGGCCAGTTGGAACGGGCATTCGGCTTTTGGCCAGCCTACAGGGCGTGATTGCGATCCGCCTCTGTCTCTTGTGTGCGTAATCGTATCTTTTTGATACGGTTAAGCACATGGCGATCTGGGATCGGCTTGTTGAATGTGCCGTTGAGCAACATGGCTATGTCACGACGCGTGACGCGCGGGCCATCGGTGTGGATCCGGTGCAGCTTCGTCTTTTGACGGCACGTGGACGCCTTGAGCGTGTTGGTCGTGGTGTGTATCGGGTGCCTGTTCTGCCGCGTGGTGAACATGATGATTTGGCAGCTGCCGTCGCGTGGACTTTGGGTCGTGGTGCTCTCTCGCATGAGTCGGCCTTGGCGCTTCACGCTCTTGCTGATGTCAATCCTTCTCGTATCCATCTGACGGTTCCGCGTGATAACCATCCGCGCGCAGCGGGGGGTGAGCTGTACCGGCTTCATCGCCGCGATCTCCAGGCCGCCGACATCACGTCGGTTGATGGCATACCTGTTACGACGGTTGTACGCACCATTAAAGACTGCCTGAATACGGGCACTGATCCTTATCAGCTTCGGGTAGCGATCGAGCGGGCCGAAGCCGAGGGGACGCTTCGTCGTGGGCCGGCGGCTGAACTACGCGTTGCACTCGATGAACCCACCACCGGCTTAAAGGTTCGTACGAAGAGAGTATCGGCGTGACTGAGCATTATTCTTCGCCGCCGATGAATCTGCGTTCTTTGCGGGATCGGCTCACCCATGTAGCGCAACGGCACGGTGTTGTGTTCGGTCGCTTGCAGCGACACGTCGCGATGATTGTTATTGCGCAGTTCGCAGCTACCCTCACCGACGGCAGCGGTGTTCCGCTGCTGTTGGTGAAAGGCGGATCGTCGCTAGAGCTGCGTCGGGGGATCTCAGATTCGCGGACCTCTAAAGATTTCGATGCGGTTGCGCGTCGCGATATGGACGTGGTCCATGAGCAATTGGCTGATGCGGGCGAGGCGGGATGGGAGGGCTTCACCGCAATTTTTACTGCCCCCGAAGAGATCGATGTTCCGGGCATGTCGGTCAAGCCGCGTCGATTCACCGCCAAGCTGAGCTACCGCGGTCAGCCTTTCTCATCTGTTCCGATCGAGGTCTCTGCGGTTGAAGCTGGCAATGCCGACCAGTTCGACACTCTTACCTCGGATGCGCTCGGCCTTGTCGGCGTTCCCGCGCAGATCGTCGTTCCGTGCATGACAATTCCGTGGCAGATCGCGCAGAAGCTCCACGCGGTGACCGCCGTGCTCGAAGAGCCGAGGGTTAACGACCGTGCCCATGACCTCGTGGACTTGCAGCTGCTCGAAGGTCTCTTGTCTGATGCCGATCTTGTGCCGACGCGCAGTGCGTGTGTCGCGGTATTTGACGCGCGTGCTCAACATTCATGGCCGCCGCACGTTGCGGTGCTGCCACATTGGCCGACGATCTATCTAGGTGCGTTGGAAGGGTTGGGCCACCTTGAACTAGCCGACACAGTCGACGCGGGGGTTGAAGCGGTGCGGCGATTCGTCGAGCGGATTGATGGGGCGACGAAAAGGTAATTGATGGTGCCTCGTGGATTCCGCTACCAGGAGCGCCTTTCCTCGGGCCAGCAAACTGTTGCGTACGCCAGTTTGTACGCCAATTGGCTGATGCGCGTGGGTGTTCGCCGATGTGTGAAAACTCGTCTAACCTGGTAAAACGACTATCAGCAAATGCTGGCGAACACAGAAAACATATCTGGGGGTCAAGTGGTCGCAGGTTCAAATCCTGTCAGCCCGACGACAAAAACCCGCTCTGACCAGCGTCGGAGCGGGTTTCTGGCTCTTCGGATTTTGCCGGGGTGCTGTGTTCATCTGACGACGATGGATGTGAGGACTCGCCGGGGTAGTTCACCCAACAGAGTTCGAAACGTTCTGGATGTCCACCTAGGCGATCCCTCAGCTCGCATAACCACGGCTCGAAACGTGGGGCCAGTTCGATTCCAACGTAGTCGCGCTGCGCGAAGAGCAGGCGCAAGTGCGAGGTCAACCCGTCTGTTTTGCCGGCATAGGGGTAATTGCGGCGCAGGTGAAGTTCCGGTGTACATGCGGCGAGTGATTCTTTCCAGCGGGCGCACATCTTGGCCTCCTCGGGTCGACCGGGGTGGTAAAGCAAGCCCACGTCACTGGCGAGCGTCTTCGCCTTGATCAGTGCACCGAGATCGTATCCGCGGTGCGAATTCAGCAGCGCCTGTTGTCCGTTAAAAAGCTGCCGATAGGGCGCGGGTATCCGCTTGCCGCTGTGTTCACAAGTGATGATGAAGGTATCCATCGTGACGACGCCCGTCACCACCGCAGCTCGGGCAAATCGCGAACTTGGTGTAGTCGTCGATACCGTTATTCGTGCGGGATTCCGAGGCGAAAATCATTCGCTCGTCGAGCATTACGCCTATGCAATAAGTCATATGAAATTTCAGCCTGCCCTGATGTCGTCGACAGTACGTGGCGGCCGAACATCATGCTCCGCGGCGCACCAGGGGGCTGCTCCTTGGTCACCAGTTGGACCGGTAGTAGTCCTTGAGGAACACCCCGTATAGATCGATTCCGGCTTCGCCCTGCGCGATCGGATCGTACACGCGGGATGCGCCATCGATGAGATCGAGCGGGGCGTGGAAGCCTTCTTTGGCCAGGCGGATCTTCGTCGGGTGTGGGCGCTCGTCGGTGATCCAGCCGGTGTCGACACTGGTCATCAGAATTCCATCGGTCTCGAACATCTCGCGAGCGCTGGTCCGGGTGAGCATGTTGAGGGCGGCCTTGGCCATGTTGGTGTGCGGATGCCCCGGCCCCTTGTAGCCGCGGGAGAACACGCCCTCCATCGCGGACACATTGACCACATAGGTACGTCGGGCCGGCGAGGCGGCCATCGACGGACGGAGGCGGCTGATGAGCAGGAAGGGTGCGGTGGTGTTGGCTAGTTGCACTTCGAGCATCTCGAGCGGTTCGACTTCCTGGACATGCTGTGTCCAGCTGTTTACGTGATGCTCATCGGGAACGAGCCCGCCCGCGTCAATGGCGGTTCCGGTGGTCAGTCGCTCCAGCGACGTCGATCCGGCAGCTAGCGCCGCTGTCGTCAGCTCGTCCGCGCGTGAAGCGGCCGCCGCCAGGATGGGATGGCTCGCCACGGAAGCCGCCAACGCTTGCGGATGTGCGTCGTTGGTGTGTCCGAAAGTCAGCAGTTCCGGTAGCGGGCCGTCCGGCAGCGGCGTTAGCTCGGCTTCGGCCAACGGGGCATAGGCGCCGGGGGATCGGCGCACCGTTTGGGCGGCATTGTTAATCAGGATGTCCAGCGGCCCGGCCGCCGCGACCGCGTCGGTGAGGCCGATCACCTGGGCCGGGTCACGAAGGTCGATACCAACAATGCGCAAGCGGTGC
>JAIENC010000045.1 GCA_019751635.1 Mycobacteriaceae bacterium | reverse complement strand
CATTGGGGGCAACTCAATCCTGTGGGGGGCTAGTTGGGGCGGGGCCTTTTGGGGGGGGGTGGTGGGGGAGCGGTTCGCGGTCCGCAACTCTGGCGCCCACGCTGTGGTGGAGGGCGTCGGTGACCATGGCTGTGAGTACATGACCGGTGGTCGGGCTGTGATTCTTGGTCGTACAGGGCGTAACTTCGCGGCCGGTATGTCTGGCGGGGTCGCCTATGTCTACGACCCGGAGGGGGTTTTTCCCGGCCAGCTCAACACCGAGATGGTGGATTTGGATCCTTTCGACGACAACGACTCGGAGTGGTTGCAGGACATGATCGCAGCACACGTAGATGCCACCAATTCGGCGGTGGGTCAACGCATTTTGGCTGACTGGCCGGTGCAGCAGCAATATTTCGTCAAGGTGATGCCGCGGGACTACAAGCAAGTGCTGCAGGCGATCGCTGAAGCTGAACTCAGCGGTAGCGACGTTGGCCAAGCTGTGATGGCGGCTGCTCATGGCTGACCCGAGAGGCTTTCTGAAGTACACCCAGCGAGAGCTGCCGCAGCGTAGACCGGTAGACATTCGGATACGCGACTGGCAAGAGGTTTACCAGGACTTCGATCCTGAAACCGTGCAGCATCAGGCTACCCGTTGTATGGATTGTGGAATTCCGTTCTGCCACAACGGTTGTCCATTGGGGAATCTGATTCCAGAATGGAATAACCTGGTCCGCCGCGGTCAGTGGCGGGATGCGATCGAACGGCTGCACGCCACTAACAACTTTCCCGACTTCACCGGCCGGCTGTGCCCTGCGCCCTGTGAGCCGGCCTGCGTGTTGGGGATTAACCAGCCTCCGGTGACCATTAAGCAGATTGAACTGGAAATCATCGACAAGGCCTTCGGTGAAGGCTGGGTGCGACCGCTACCCCCCGACCGGTTGACTGGCAAGACGGTTGCTGTGGTGGGCTCTGGACCGGCCGGTCTGGCCGCGGCTCAGCAACTGACTCGTGCGGGACACGGCGTGACCGTCTTTGAGCGCGACGACCGGATTGGCGGTCTGCTGCGCTATGGCATTCCAGAGTTCAAGATGGAGAAGCGGTATTTAGACCGGAGGTTGGACCAGCTGCGCGCCGAAGGCACGCAGTTTCGGCCGGGCGTCAACGTTGGCGTTGACATCACCGCCGAACAACTGCGGGCCGACTTCGACGCGGTGGTGTTAGCCGGTGGCGCGACGGCCTGGCGTGACCTTCCCATTCCAGGTCGTGAGCTGGCGGGCATCCATCAAGCAATGGAATACCTGCCCTGGGCCAACCGGGTCGTCGCTGGCGATGACGTACTGGGGCCCGACGGGGAGCCGCCGATCACCGCCAAGGGGAAGAACGTCGTCATCATCGGCGGCGGTGACACCGGCGCCGACTGTCTGGGCACTGCGCACCGCCAAGGCGCGGTCAGCGTGCACCAGTTCGAGATCATGCCGCGGCCGCCGGAAGCGCGCGCTGAATCCACACCGTGGCCCACCTGGCCGCTGATGTATCGGACGTCCTCGGCGCATGAAGAAGGCGTCGAGCAAGTCTTCTCCGTCAACACCGAAGAGTTCGTCGGCCGTGATGGGCGGGTTTGTGCACTCAAAGCGCACGAGGTGCGCATGCAAGACGGCACGTTCGTCAAGGTCGAGGGCTCAGACTTTGAACTCGAAGCCGATCTGGTGTTGCTCGCCATGGGCTTCGTTGGTCCGGAGAAAGCGGGATTGTTGACCGATCTCGGGGTGGAGTTCAACGACCGCGGCAACGTCGTACGTGGGGAAGACTTCGACACCTCCGTGCCCGGTGTCTTCGCCGCCGGCGACCTGGGGCGTGGCCAATCGTTGATCGTCTGGGCAATAGCCGAGGGCCGGGCCGCAGCGGCCGCAGTGGACCGTTACCTGATGGGCCACACCTTGTTGCCGAGCCCGATCAAGCCGACCGACTTGCCGCAACGGTAACCCAGAGCCCTGATTCGGTACCGCGACGAGTGCCTCGGTTCGCTGAATTGATCACATCGGCGAGTCGTTGATCATTTGCCGTTGTCCAGGTGTCTAATGGCTTGGGTGGGTTTCGCGCCAATCTTTGGCGTAGGTCAATCTAACCGATAGCAGGAGTGATCACTGTGCATATCAACCCAGTGCCCCGGTCACGGGTGGGACGAATAGCCTGGTCATGGTTTCGGCACCCGGTTAAAAGCCGTGAGTTCCCCGCCAGGCATGAGCGGTTGGTCACCGCTGAAGAGCTGCTACGCTTCGGTGTATAAAGCGCGACAACGAAATGGCTTGCTTCATAATCAAGTTTGCTGGCTTTTATCAAAATGTTATTGCGGCTTAGTTGGCGCAGCACGGTTCGGGTGCTGGTTGTGTGTCGAGCGCTGGGCACCTGCCGCGGTGCGGGGCGGATTTTCGGGTCACGATCAGGGCTCAACTGGCTATCGATTGACCGCCGGGGTGCAGATTTAGCTACTTTTCGGTATCCACAATTTCCACAAGCTTATCCACAGGCCGAGTTCGGCTAACAACGGCATCGGGCCTCTTCTTCGGGGGTGCTGGGGCGCTGACTGTGGATACAGCAGGCCGCTGGGGTGGGTCGATGAACAGGGTTGGCCCAGTGCTGAGCGAATTGTGCGTTGTCACGCTAAACATCGGGTTACGGCTGCCGGTCGTAGCATTTCCTCGTTGTTTGCCGAAGCGTTATAATCGCCAACGCGGAAGTTCAGTGTGACTCGCCTCACTGCTGAGCTAGGTTGGTGCTTACGTGGAGGGGCGACTGATGGCCACACATCGGATAGAGCCGTTTTCGGCTATACCGACACACCCGTTTTCCGGCTCGTCGGCGTGCAGCCAGAGCTACTTAATGGCGGGTTTACGGGCGGGCTTGATCGCCTTGGCGCTCCTGGGGATTTTGCTTGTCATCGTTTTGTCCTGATTGCGTGTTAACCGGGTATCCGGGTATGCATGTACCGCCTTCGTTGTTACGGAGTGCTTGGTCATCATTGAAGGAAGGAAACCCGTGGCTGTCTACACGTTGCCGGATTTGGATTGGGATTACGGAGCGCTGGAACCGCATATCTCCGGCCAAATCAACGAACTGCATCACAGCAAGCACCATGCCGCCTACGTCAAGGGCGCTAATGATGCCCTCGCCAAGCTCGAAGAGGCGCGCGCCAAAGACGACCACTCGGCCATCCTGCTCAACGAGAAGAACCTGGCTTTCCACCTAGGCGGCCATGTCAATCACTCCATTTGGTGGAAGAACCTCTCTGCTGACGGTGGGGACAAGCCCACCGGTGAGCTGGCCGCCGCTATCGATGAGGCTTTCGGTTCGTTCGACAAATTCCGCGCTCAGTTCAGTGCGGCTGCCAATGGTTTACAAGGATCGGGCTGGGCGGTACTGGGCTATGACGGAATCGGTGACACCCTGCTGACATTTCAGCTCTACGATCAGCAGGCCAATGTTCCGTTAGGCATTATTCCGCTGCTTCAGGTCGACATGTGGGAGCACGCTTTTTATCTGCAGTACAAAAACGTTAAAGCAGACTACGTCACAGCATTCTGGAATGTCGTGAATTGGGCTGATGTCTCGTCACGTTATGCGGCAGCGACCACAAAGGGTAAAGGCCTCATTGTGGGCTGACCCCCACAACGGTCCAGCTTCCCCTGCTGAAGTCCGCCACCGCAGTAGTGGGCATTCGGCAGGGGAAGCGATCCACCGGTTACACCGTTGTTAAAGACGTGTACCGGTTTTTGTCAATCCGCTTGCGCCCTCGCTAGTGGGCGCGCATGCTTGGATTCACCAATCCGCCGGTGTGTCATTACTTAATGAAGCATTCACGGAGGACAACGTGGATAAAGGGCCAAGTAGGGCAGTTGAAGTTGCCCCTTTTCATTCTCGCGGTGCCTTGAAGGGGTTTGTCATCTCCGGGCGGTGGCCGGATTCGACAAAAGAATGGGCCCAGCTGCTCATGGTTGCGGTTCGAGTTGCGTCCTTGCCCGGATTGCTCGCCACCACAACCGTTTTTGGGGTCCGGGAAGAATTGCCCGACGAACCCGCGCCAGGCACTGTAGGGCTGGTTATGGCAGAAGGCACAGTTGTTGGTGAGTCGGCTATTTCGCCAGGACATTTCGCGAAGCATCAACCGCCGGCCTTGCTGATGTTGCATCCACCTTCAGAAACCACCCCGTCCTTGCCGGAATGCACCGGTGCGGCATCTGGCTGTGTGCTGTTGCCGGGTCTGCCGTATCTAGGGCTCGAACACCGTGCGGCGTGGGTGGAGGCTGAAGCCGACGGCACCATCACGTCCATGGTGAGTCGTGTCGGCGTCGATCCGATTAGTCATCCCGATACCGCAATTCTGGCGATGCTGCTCGCTGCATGATCGATTACCCAACGCATTAGTGCGTCACCGGCATCAACTAAGTTGGGGTCGGAAAATCCCTTGCATGCAGTTTCAGCAACCGTGGTGATCGAGCTTTTCCGGCGCGTAGGGCTGTTGTCGCCGACGTTGAGTCCGCGGTGAATCTATGGGGCGCGATGCGCTGAGCTAGGCCGGGCTTGCTCGCGACGGCGCCTGCCCGTTGGTCGAGGAAATGGTGGTTGGAACGCTGGCCGGTGCCGAATTTAGTAGCAAAACCGGATAGTACAGCAAAGGATTTTCGTGTTTGTTCAGCAGTGTTGATAAGTTGTCGAAACTTGCCAGCGGAGTGGTGGTTGCCGCATCGATCCCCCCGGGCGGGTGCGGTGGTCTCGGTCCGCTAAGGTTTAATGATTCTGCGCAACATCCTTATCAATACAGTGGATACGTCCAACTCCGGGGCTGTTGTCAGGGTGGTTTAGGGTCGTGTTCAAGGGTGCAGTTTGTGGTGTTGGCGTGCCGTTGCCTGGGTGTGCACTTGGTTGTGAACACGGCTCTCGGCTACCATGATCAGCAAAGCTGCATTGGGGTAATTATCCATTTGGTTTAACCTGGGGGAGGTCATCATGAGTACGACGTTCGCGGCCCGTCTGAATCGATTGTTCGATACAGTTTATCCGCCCGGGCGGGGGCCGCACACGTCCGCGGAGGTCATTGCGGCACTCAAGTTAGAGGGTGTCACGATGTCGGCCCCTTACCTATCGCAGCTACGTTCCGGCAATCGCACTAACCCATCGGTAACGACCATGGCGGCGCTCGCGAATTTTTTCCGGATTAAGCCGGCTTACTTTACTGACGACGCCTACTACGAAAAGCTGGACAACGAGTTGTCATGGCTATCTGCCATGCGCGACGAGCGGATTCGCCGGATAGCGATGGGATCGGTCGAATTGTCCGAGGAATCTCAGGAAGACATCTTGCAACGTGTGGAGGAGCTGCGTCGCAAGGAAGAGCTGGATAGCTAAATCGAGGCGATGCCGCTGGTTTGTGCCGCGGCAGGGCCGATTAGGGTTGGCCTACCGGTCGCGCGCACGCCGCGATACTCCACCAGATACTGAGGGGCGCCGAAATGGGCCTTTTCCGGAAGCGAAAAAGGCGCGCAACGCGTCGGGCCGAAGCGCGCGCGATCAAAGCCCGGGCCATGCTTGAGGCTAAGTTGGCCGCGAAGAACGAAGCGCGTCGCATGGCGTTAGCCCAACGGGCCCAGGAAAAAGCCCTCCAGGCACAACTCAAAGCTCAGCGAGACAGTGACCGGACAGCCCTTAAGGTCGCTGAAACCGGACTTCGAGCGGCACGTGAGGGCGGATTGCTCTCGCCAACCCGAATCCGCCGCGCATTGACGGTTTCTCGGCTGCTTGCCCCAATCGTTACGCCGGTGGTCTACCGGGCCGCCATCGCCGCCCGCGGGCTAATCGATCAGCGACGTGCCGATCGCCTCGGAGTGCCACTCACTCAACTGGGCCGGTTCTCTGGGCACGGTGCCCGATTATCGGCACGTATTGTCGGAGCGCAGCATTCGTTGCGCATGGTGGAAACAAAAAAACCTCGAGACGCTGAGACTAAACAGTTCGTTAACGCTGTTACTGAACGTCTCGCCGATCTGGCGGCGGCCATCACAGCCGCCGAGCATATGCCCGCTGGTCGCCGTCGAGCGGCCCATTCCGCCATTGCCAAGCAGCTTGACGGTATTGATGCCGACCTACTAGCTCGACTTGGACTGCCCGACCCGGCGTTCTGATATTTCGCTCGATACCAACCTGGCATGATGGGCGTTCGATTGCTTCGTACCATCTGTCCGCGACGAAACATGGCAAGGGAGCGGCGGCATGCCAGAACCGCAGGATCGATCCAACACCGAACCCGAGGCTGCGTCAGGGAATCACACACCCCCGGAATCGCCGCAGCTGTCCACCCCGCCGGCCAAGAAGGCGCCGGCTAAAAAAGCACCCGTAAAGAAGGCGCCGGCTAAAAAGACGCTTGCCAAGAAGGCGCCCGCCAAAACCGCTGAACCCATCGATCCTCAGCTGGTTGATGCCGCTAAAGATGTTGCGGCGCAAGCGAAAACGGCGGTAGAGATAGCCAAGAATCCGGTTGCTGCAGATCCGACACCGGCCTCGCGGAACCGTTTTGTGGTGCCGCTGGCGCTCAGTACGGCGATCGGCGGGCTGGCTATTCTGCTTATCCGAAAGCTGCGTTGCCGCCGTTGCGGCACTGCACAGAGGTAGCTAATCCAGTAGCTAACATGTCACGGGTGAACGTATCGCCTCGACTGACCGCCGATCTGGTAGACGATATTGGTGACCACCCACGCAGCTGTGACATTCAGTTTCGCCAGTTCGGTGGTCGCACTCGATTCGCCGGCGTGATCCAGACAGTGCGATGTTTCCAGGACAATGCACTGGTGAAATCGGTGCTTGGGCAGCCGGGCGAAGGCGGCGTATTAGTGATTGATGGCGCTGGATCCGTGCATACCGCTCTGGTTGGTGACGTTATTGCCGAACTGGCCCGCTCCAACGGCTGGGCCGGGTTGATTGTGCACGGTGCGGTGCGCGACGCCAGCACACTGCGGGGCATCGATATTGGGATTAAGGCCTTGGGAACTAATCCCCGAAAGAGCACCAAAACCGGTGACGGCGAGGTTGGCGTGCAGCTCAGTTTCGGCGGCGTCACCTTCGCCCCGGGCGATATCGCCTACAGCGACGAGGACGGCATCGTTGTGGTGGCTGCCGAAAACCCATTCACCTGAGCCAACCGCGCAACACCTTTAGTGCCAAACCATCGCCTGGTCAGTTACGGCTGACGTCGATCGGGTGAGTGGCCAGCAAGGAAAGCGGCTGCGGCTGACGCCGCAGCACGTGGCCCCACAGATCGATTCGTGGCCCGGCAAGGACGTCGAAAGGCAACGCCGACAAAACAATCCAATCGTGGCGATCAATCTCATCTTCGAGTTGGCCGGTGGTCCAGCCGGAGTACCCGGCGTAGATCCGTACTCCGTCCACCAAGGACGCAATAGCGTCTGGGTCGGTGTCGAGATCAACCATGACTACCCGGCCGGATACGTGCCGCAGGCTGGGGGCGGCGGCGGAATCTGCGCCCACCCGTAGCGTGCCCAGGCATAGCGCCGCGTCCCGCTTGACCGGTCCCCCAATGAACATTGTCTTCGGTTTGGCCGCCAACTTAGCCCACTGCGGCAACACGTTGTAAACAGCAGTCTCGCTGGGGCGATTTAGTACCACGCCGAGGGTCCCACCATCGTTGTGCTCGACAACGTAGATTACGGTGCGGCGAAATGTTGGCTCGAGCAAATCGGTGTTTGCCAAGAGCAGGGTGCCCGCCCGCACACGGTGTGCGGTGGGTGCCGCATAATCTTCGGGGTCGTCGGGCTGAGCCACCAGAACATCATCGCATTCGCAACGTCGGCTCGGTGGCCAACAAGCGTGACTCCTTTGCACTGACATTTGTACTGTGGTTTGAGGAGATGCGTGATACCTCCCGCCTTGTCTGGATACCTGTTCGTTCTCCCTTCTCGTGGAAGTGGGTTCTGTGGTTGGCGCGACTGTTCCAACGCGAGTACCGGTTGGCCTGTGGCGGTCGCTACGCAGTTTGTCTGACTTTCGCCGACTACTGCAGGTACGTGTGGCGAGTCAGTTTGGCGACGGCTTGTTCCAAGCCGGAATGGCTGGCGCGCTGTTGTTTAATCCGGAGCGAGCAGCCGCGCCGCTAGAGATAGCTGGTGCTTTTGCGGCGATGTTTCTTCCGTACTCGTTGCTGGGGCCATTCGTTGGCGCGTTGCTGGATCGTTGGGATCGACGGTTGGTGTTGCTCGCGGCGAACCTCGCACGACTGCTGGTGGTGGTCGGGATCGGTACGTTATTCGCCGTCGGCGCTGGCGATGTACCGATGCTGTGCGGGGCGCTGATCTTTAATGGTTTCGCTCGCTTTGTCTCATCTGGCTTATCTGCGGCGCTGCCGGATGTAGTACCGCCTGACTTAGTGCTCACGATGAACTCGGTAGCCACCGCAGCGGGTGCGGTTGCGGCATTTGTGGGTGCCAACTGCATGCTTGTGCCGCGTTGGCTTGCCGGGGCGAACGATCAGAGTGCTTCAGCGATCATTTTTATCGTTGCGATTCCGGTATCGATCGCGCTGGTACTTGCACTGCGGTTTGGGCCCCGAGTGCTCGGCCCGGCTGAAACCAAAAGTGTGTTCTCCGGATCGGTGATCTACGCGGTAATCACGGGATGGCTGTACGGTGCTCGGGCGGTATTTCGCCGCCCGACGGTAGTGGCCACGCTCGCGGGGTTGACGGCGCACCGGCTGGTATTGGGTATCAATACGCTGCTGGTTCTGCTGCTTGTTCGCGATAGCGGCGCAGCTGTTCATGGGTTGGGTGGCGCAGCTCTGTTCATGGCTGCGGCCGGGGTCGGATCATTTCTTGCTACCGCCTTGACTCCGTTCATTGTGCGCCGTTGGGGGCGTTACCCAACAGCAAACGGTGCCTTGTTGTTCGCGGCTCTCGTTCAGCTTGCGGGGATCGGACTGCAACTGCCGGTCTTGGTGGTGTGCGGCTTCTTCCTGGCTTCGGCTGGCCAAGTGGTGAAGTTGTGCGCTGACACGGCTATGCAGATCGATGTTGACGACGCGCTTCGCGGACATGTCTTCGCCGTGCAGGATTCGCTGTTTTGGGTCGCCTTTATCGCTGCCATTGCGGTTGGCGCAATGGTGATTCCGGCAAACGGGCATGCCCCGCTGTTTGCCTTAGCCGGGACAGCGCTGTATCTCATCGGGTTCACTGTGCACGCGGTCATCGGCCGGCGTCGACCGCCGGCCAGTGATAGTTAAGGTGCATAACAACGGCAGCCGGTAGCTAGGAGGCATTCATGGCCGATCCACGACCGCTCGTGGCTGATCTGCGGGCCGAAAGCGATGAGCTAGACGCCATGGTGGGGCGGTTGCCAGCGGATCGCTGGGCCGAGCCGACGCCCGCGCCCGGTTGGACCATTGCCCATCAGATTGGGCACCTGCTGTGGACCGACCGAATGGCCTTGACCGCGATCACCGATGAAGCCGGCTTTGTTGAGCTATGCAAAGTTGCGGCCGCTAACCCGACTGGTTTTGTTGACCAGGCTGCTGAGGATGAGGTGGCACGGCTGCCGGCTGAGCTGCTTACCGACTGGCGCGACACGCGTCGCCGGCTGCATGAAGCGCTGCTGGCTGTACCCGATGGTCGCAAACTGCTGTGGTTCGGCCCGCCGATGAGCGTGGCCTCGATGGCTACCGCCCGGTTAATGGAGACCTGGGCGCATGGATACGACGTCGCCGCCGCCCTCGGCATTGATCGACCGCCCACCAATCGGTTACGTGCCATCGCCCATCTTGGGGTTCGGACCCGTGATTACGCTTTCAGCGTCCATGGGCTCCCTGCGCCAGCTGAGCCGTTCTTCGTTGAGCTGCGCGCCCCCGACGGAAGTACCTGGTGTTGGGGCCCGCCGGAGGCCGCCCAACGGGTCATCGGCGCAGCCGAAGATTTTTGCTTTCTTGTCACTCAGCGGCGCGTGCTCAGCACGCTCGACATCACGGCGCTCGGTGTTGATGCGCAGCGCTGGCTGGATATCGCTCAAGCTTTCGCCGGGCCGCCGGGGTCACGTGCGAGCTAAGCCGTCGACGCCCTTTAGCCTTGATCCGCTGAATCACCGCTAACGACAATCCGGGCACGTGCTGCCGTCTTCTTATCTTCGGCTGCGCTGCCATGTCCGTGCGCCAACATGCCTGCCGGAGACATCGGCATCGGAGCACCGCCCATCGCCCCTGAAGTAGTAGGGCTACGCAATTCGGCTGCGTTGAGTACGCCGGCCCGCAGGCCACGCGGCCGGCCACCGCCTTCCGGTTCGAATGTGCTGGCGGGACGCGTGTAGCTGGTTAACCCCGCGCCAGGTAAGCCGCCCCCCGTCCCCGCGGAGCTCAGGCCGCTGATGCCTCCACCGCTGGTGGTGACAGGGCCACTGGCAGCTTCGGCGGCGTTGGTGGCCAGCGCCGAAGGAAACATTCCGCCCAGGGACTGCATCAGGCTCTGCGGCATACTCGTGAAGCCGTTAACCGCTTGGGCCGGGGCTTGGGCGAGTTCTTTGAGGGGTGCGGTTGCGCTGGACATCATCTGTAGCGGTTGCTGCAGAAGCGACCCGAATTGGCCGGTGGTCTCGGCGGGTGAAGACGAGGCCTGCCCCGCGGTCTGGGTGGACTGAGCGGATAGCTGGATGGCGTCGTTCATGGCGGTCTGCGCTGCTGCTTGAGTCACCGCTGAGGTGGCAGCGGCCGGCGCGGTTGGCGAAGCCCCCATCGGGGTCAGCGGCGGTGGCACGGCCAGCGCGGCCAGTAAGCCGCTCAGCGCCGCCGAATACGTCCAGCCCACGCTGGAATTATGCGGCCAATGTTCACCGAAGTATTCGGTATCTCGCTCGACGATCGCAGGAGTATTTTGACCGAAAAAATTAGTGGCATTCAGCGTTGCCCACTCGTCGCGGTTGGTCTGACAGAGCATCGAGGGGATTACCGCGGACCGCGCGATAGTGAAGGCTTCCAGCGCGGCCTGCGTGATGGTGATCTTCTCGGCGGTCCAGCCCACCAGAGTGTGCAACCCAGCGTTGAGTCCGATCGATACCGCCGTCGAGGCGACTGAGCCGACGCCCTCCCATTGTGCGGCCGTTGCCAGATTATTGATTGTGGATAGGCCGGCCGACAGCTCGTTGTGCACGGTTTCAGTGACCCACACGGCGTTGTTAGCGATGATCGACGCCGGCGATCCGGTCTCGAATATCAGCGCGACCACCTCCGGTGGACCTGTCCACCTCGGATCCGGCATGTCTTACTACAATCCCAGGTTGCCCGCGTTGATCGCGTCGACAGCGGGATAAGTGTCGGCAGCCAAATCTTGCGCCCCCGCGAAGGAGGCTCGCTGCCCAACATGCTCTGCTGCCGCAGCAAGGTATGCGCTTCCCGCAGCGTTAAGCGCGGCCGCAAACGCTACGGAGTCCGCATCTTGCGCCATCGGTGTGGTCCCGGTGAGCGCGGCGGCACCGGCCGCGCTGCTGGCCGCCATCGCCTCACTAATCCCAGCCTCGGCTAACGCCGATACCCCGACGGCGCCAGGAATCACATTCAGTGGCATGCTCATGTTGCCTCCCAGAAGTTGCCCAATACTAAGGTGGCCCACTGAAGCTGTCGAGTCGGTTTGTTCGGTAGCTGTTAGTCAGCTGGGGCGTCGGGTGCGGGTGTGCCGACCAGTACTGCTTCCACCGATCCGTCGGTTGTGACCAACAGGCCACGACCAGGCGGCAGTTGCTGAGCGCTCGTCCGGCCGAAGATTTTCACCGCTGTGGGGTCGTTATCCATGAACAGCGTGGGTGCCCGCGAACTCGTCATCTTCTGCAAGAACGGGTTGGTCGCCGATACCCCGGCCCAGTTTCCAGGCAGTCGAGAAGCAACGATATGCAGGCCAATTTCGCGGCTGCGTTCGATGAAACGCCACAACGGTGCCGTGGTCGCCGGTTTTCCGAGCCCACCGTGCGGC
>JAIENC010000022.1 GCA_019751635.1 Mycobacteriaceae bacterium | reverse complement strand
ACGTCATGGACTCATAGGGGGTGTTCGTCGACCGGCTAGCCAAAGTGGTCCCCGTGACCGTCCAGGACCCCGCAGGGTCCACCACGGTCAGATTGGCCGGCTCGCCCACCTCCAGGGGCCGACCCTGATCGGGTAAACCCGCGATCCGGGCCGGGTTCTCACTCATCACCCGAGCAACATCACGCCAGCTCAATAAGCCCGGCACTACCATCGTCTGGGCTACTACCGACAGCGCGGTTTGCAGACCCAACATGCCGGGACGGGCCGTGGCGAATTCCACGCATTTCTCGTGTTCGGCGTGCGGGGCGTGATCGGTTGCCACGCAATCGATGATTCCGTCAGCCAGTGCTTGGCGTAACGCTGCGGTGTCACCGGCCTCACGCAGTGGCGGGTTGACGCGATATACCGCGTCATAGCTGGTGAGTCTGCTGTCGTCGAGCAGCAGGTGATGCGGAGTTACCTCAGCGGTGATGGCAATGCCTTGCTGCTTAGCCCATTGCACAATAGCCACAGTTCCCGCGGTGGAAACGTGACAGATGTGCACCCGAGCCCCGGCATCTCGAGCTAGCAGCGCGTCACGGGCAACGATCGATTCCTCGGCAGCCCGCGGCCATCCCGTAAGCCCCAACTTGGCGGCCGTCGGACCTTCGTGGGCGAGCGCACCGACCGTCAGGCGCGGCTCCTCAGCATGCTGGGCAATCAACACCCCCAAGCCGCTGGCGTATTCCAGGGCCCGACGCATCACCAGCGGGTCGTGCACACAGTTGCCGTCGTCAGAGAACATGCGCACCTGCGCAGCTCCGGCGGCCATCATGCCCATCTCGGTGAGTTCAGCACCAGCCAACCCCACAGTCACCGCACCAACCGGATGCACATCCACCAAACCCACTTCGTGGCCACGCCGCCACACATGGTCAGTCACCACCGGACTATCGGCCACCGGCGTGGTGTTAGGCATCGCAAAAACTGCCGTATAGCCGCCGAGAGCGGCTGCTGCCGAACCGGTTTCAATATCTTCAGCGTATTCTCGGCCGGGCTCGCGCAGGTGGGTGTGCAGGTCGACAAATCCGGGCAACAGGATCTGCCCAGCCGCCTCGATCACCTCATGACCGGCTGAAAAGTCTTGCTCAGCACCAATTTTGACGATCTGACCGTCCTCGATCATGACATCGAGCGGTTCACCCTCCCCATAGAGACGAACACCACGGATCAGCACACTCATGGCATACCTTCTTTGTCGGCCGACTCAGCCCCCACCAGCAAGTGGAATAACACCGCCATGCGGACGTGCACACCATTAGAAACTTGCTGCAGGACAGCCGATTGCGATGAATCAGCCACCGCGGAAGCGATCTCCATGCCGCGCAGCATCGGCCCGGGATGCAGCACCACGGCATGATCGGCAAGCAGCGCCTGACGCCGCTCCGAAAGCCCGTAACGCACCGAGTACTCGCGGGCAGACGGGAAAAACCCCCCGGTCATTCGCTCTGCTTGCACCCGCAGCATCAGCACCGCATCAGCGGCGGAAAGCTCTGCATCCAGGTCATAGGAGACCGTTACCGGCCAGTCGGCCACCCCGATCGGCAGCAGCGTCGGCGGCGCCACCAACACCACCTCGGCACCCAGCGTGGCCAGCAGCATGACGTTGGAGCGAGCTACCCGGCTATGCAAGATGTCACCGACGATCACCACCCGGCGGCCTTCGATGCCGCCGAGCCGCTGCCGAAGGGTCAGCGCATCCAACAAAGCTTGAGTGGGGTGCTCATGGGTGCCGTCACCGGCGTTAATGACCGACGGGCTGTTCGCTCCGGCCGTCCACTGAGCGAGCAGCTGCGCAGCACCCGACGCCGGATGCCGAATCACCAGCGCATCGGCACCAGCCGCATGCAAGGTAAGCGCGGTATCGCGCAGCGACTCCCCCTTGCTCACCGACGATCCCGACGCGCTGACGTTGATCACATCGGCGCTCATCCATTTACCGGCCACCTCAAAGGACACCCGGGTACGAGTCGAGTTCTCGTAAAACATCGTCACCACCGTGCGCCCGCGCAGGGTGGGCAACTTCTTCACCTCGCGGCCCACCAAGGCTTGGGCAAACCGGTCAGCATCATCAAGTAGGGCGATCGCCTGGTCACGGCTCAAATCGCCGGCGGCCAACAGGTGTCTACTCATCGAGTGATCACCACACAGTCACGATCATCATGCTCGGTGAACAGCACGTGCACACTTTCGCTACGCGAAGTCGGCACGTTTTTGCCGACATAGTCCGCGCGGATCGGCAACTGGCGATGGCCGCGGTCGACAAGCACCGCGAGCTGCACAACCCGCGGCCGGCCCACGTCCCGCAGCGCGTCCAGCGCCGAGCGCACTGAGCGCCCGGAGTAGAGGACGTCGTCGACCATAATCACCCACGCGTCATCGATGCCACCAGCAGGAATGACCGTGGCCGCCAATGGCCGAGGCGGCTGCCTCATCAGGTCATCGCGGTACAGCGTGATGTCCAAGGCGCCATGCGGAACGGCGACGCCAGCAAACTCACTGATGTTGTTTGCCAAGCGTTGGGCTAGCGCGACACCCCGGGTCGGGATGCCTAGCAGCACCACTGGCCGGGCCTGCGCGCTACCGAGCGCAGTCTTCTCGATGATCTGATGCGCGATGCGCGATATTGTGCGGGCCAGGTCAGCGGCCGACATCAATTCCCGGCTCATGCCGGTGTGGTCTGGAGCATCCATTGCCAGAACTTGACCTCCTTCTCCGCCTCGCTGAACGGATCGTTAAAGGATGTCGACTGCGTTGCAGCCTAGCATCGCTGGCGTCGCACCGGGCCGCCGCATAGTAGCTTCTCGGATCGAGACTTACCTGACCACGATTCCCTAGCTCCCAAGGCTCGAAGGGCTACCCTGACGAAGATGACAAGCGCTGAATCCGCCCAGCCTCCCCGACTGGACTTCGACGCCCTCTATCGCGGCGAGAGCCCGGCCGCAGGCATCCCGCCCATGCGGACGCCGCCCTGGGACACCAAGGCACCCAAAGAGACAGTAGTCAACTGGCATCAGCAAAACCTGATCCATGGCGATGTCCTAGATATCGGCTGCGGGCTCGGCGATAACGCCGTCTACCTGGCTCAGCAGGGATTCACCGTGACCGCGCTGGATATCTCCCCAACCGCGCTGATCACCGCCGAACGCCGCGCCCACGACGGCGGCGTCACAGTCACCTTCGCGGTGGCCAACGCCACCAAGTTGGATGGTTACACCAATGCCTTCGACACCGTCATCGATAGCGGAATGTTTCACTGCCTAGACCTGGCAGACAAACGCAGCTATGCCAACGCCGCGCACCGGGCTACCCGAGCTGGCGCTACCTTGCTGCTCAGCTGCTTTTGCGAAGCCAATCCCCCAGACACCGAGCGCCCAGTGCCGGCGGTCGCTGAGCAGACGCTGCGGGATGTGCTCGATGGCGCCGGCTGGGAGATCGCGTCGCTGGAGACCGCAACGGTGCGTCGCCAACAGGACGGCCACGATATCGAGATGGCGTTCTGGATTGTCCGTGCGCAACGGCGCGGCTGAAACTCGAACACCCATGAATCTCGACGGTAACCAGGCTGCGATCCGGCAGGCCTGCGCCGCGGGCCTGCTTGCCGGCGCGGTCACGCTGGTCTGGCGGCACGCAGAGGTGCTGCAGGTCAATGAGATTGGTTACCAGGATGTAGATGCCGGGGTGCCGATGCGCCGGGACACGATTTTTCGGATCGCCTCGATGACCAAGCCGGTGACCGTGGCGGCAGCGATGAGTCTGGTCGATGAGGGCAAGCTGGAACTCCGTGACCCGATAGTGCATTGGTTGCCGGAGTTTGCCACCATGCGGGTGCTGGATGACCCGACCGGCCCGCTGGACCAGACCCATCCCCTCCAGCGGGAGATTGTGGTGGAGGATCTGCTCACCCACCGCAGCGGTTTGACGTACGGATTCGTGTCTACCGGACCGATCTCCCGGGCTTACCTTCGGCTGCCGTTTGGGAGGGGGCCCGACGCGTGGTTAGCCGAACTGGCTGCGCTGCCGCTCGTGCATCAACCGGGTGATCGGGTGACCTACAGCCACGCCATTGATGTGCTGGGTGTTTTGGTGTCACGCATCGAAGGCAAACCTTTTCATCAGGTGCTCGATGAACGTATCTTGGCGCCACTGGGCATGACCGATACCGGGTTTTGCGTCCCGATATCGGCCCGTCATCGGGCTGCCACCATGTATCGACTCAACGAAAATGACCAGTTGGCGCATGGCGTGATGTGGCCGCCGCGGCCCACGCCGCCGGCATTCTGCAATGCCGGCGGCGGATTGTGGTCAACCGTTGATGACTATCTGCGGTTTGTCGAGATGCTGCTGCGTGATGGCCGAGCCAACAACACGCAGGTGCTCTCACCGGAAGCGGTGCGCGCTATGCGCACCGATCAACTCACCGCTGCACAAAAACGGCACCCCTTCCTGGGGGCACCGTTCTGGGTTGGTCGGGGGTTCGGCTTGAACTTGTCCGTGGTCACCGACCCCTACCAATCCAGACAGTTGTACGGGCCCGGCGGAATCGGCACCTTCGGCTGGCCCGGCGCCTACGGCACCTGGTGGCAGGCCGACCCGGAAGCAGATCTGATCCTGCTGTATCTGATTCAGAACCTTCCGACGCTATCGGCCGATGCGGCCTCGGCGATCGCCGGCAACACCTCGGTAGCCCGGTTGCAAACCGTGCAGCCGAAATTTGTTCGACACACCTATCGTGCTTTAGGCTTATAGCCAATGCGGCTGGCGCAGCCAGAAATAGCGTGACAATCGGGATTGTTCGCCAAAAGTATCTTCGACGCTGAAGCGAGCGGCTCGATAAACTCCAGTCTCGTGCCGGCTTTGGTGGCCGAAATCGCTCCCCAGCGAATGAAAACACCTAGGTGACCGCTTAGTATTTTGATGTAAATCACATTGCGAATTGCCATTTGCACTACTCGCGGTTCGGTAGAATTTTCAAGCTTTGTCATAATAACGGCGTAGAGGAGTATCTGCTGTGACCACATTCGTTTCCGGTGGGGTTTTTGCCGGTGGGCCACAGTCCTATGCCGCTTCCCGGTTTGCTACCGCAATCATCGACAAGCAGATTGCGGTTGTCGATCACACTATCGCCACCCTTGGCCAGGGAGTCCCAACAACGGGCATTGGCTATCAGGAAACAGCTCAACGGCTGGAGGTGCTCGCGAGCGAGATAACTAAGACGATCGGCGTTGCGCTGTGGGACAGCCCGGCGGGGCTAGCCTTCGCATCACACTTCGAGAGGCTGAGCCTGGCCGTGCAGAAAACCGCGGAAACCGACCAGAGCCTGGCCCTTGTGATGGATCAACAGGCCGCTGCGGTGACCACGGCCCGCCAGCAGTTGCGCGAAATCGAACACCAACTGTTCGCGGCAAGAGCACACGCTCTCGGCCTCAACGCTACCGGAAACGTCATCGCCTCCCAAGCAGTGCAAGAGGCCGCTGTCCAACAGGGACAAAAGCAATACACCGCCACGATGGCCAATTTAACGAACATCACCACAACCAACACGTCTGAGGTGACCACATGTTGCGCAAGTTTGGACGACATCGAAGGGTCGCTGAACTGCGGAAACTCCGCGACGGCGTCGGCAACCTCAACTACCAGCCTGGTTGATGTCGCCCCCGACGAGTTGTTGCGCATGGCCACTGCGGTAAAAAACTGCTCTGCCCCCTTAGCCGCCACCACAGCGATAGGACCACAGATCCTCCAGGAGGTTGCGCTGACCCACGGTTGCAGCACCGAGACCGCAAGTTTTTATTCCTCATTAACGAACTTTACCGACGGCCATATCGCGGTGCTATGGACAGTTCAGGCTCAGATAGAGAGCCACGCCGAAAGGCTCAACTCCACCGGTCGGCTATACGCCCAGTGCGATATCGATCAAGCCGATGACTTGCAATTCGACTTTGAAGAAGATTTCTAGGGGAAATAAAACCCCATCAATGAAGAGTTTTCGCTGAGCATTATCCGATGCTGGCCGGTTGCGGTGCTGCTGGTTGCGCCCTATTCATGCGCGCCAATGCTTCTTGAGTGAACACTGACAGCCCTAGCTCAGGGTTGTATCCGTGGATTTCTTTCACATCAAGTTGGGCCAGAAAATAGATGATCTGCTTGGAAATCACCTGGCCGGGTACTAGCACCGGAAATCCCGGCGGGTAGGGCACCACAAATGTGGTGGATACCAATGTCTTGCCTTCGGCGAGGCGCCGGCCAGCCATGCCGATTTGCACGTGCTCACGATCAGACTCTTCGTATCCGGCGTAGAACGCCGACCGCATGTCACCATAGGAACAGGCGCTACCGGGACGAAACGCTTGGTCGAACTCACTGAAATCCGGTAGCGGGGGCAGATCCTCGGTGATCTCCTCGACTCGGCGACGTTGCAGGGCGCGGTCCTCTTTGCCGCCCACGGATTGACTGCGATCAAAGTCGGTGGCAATCCGTCGCAACACATCGAGCAGATAGTGCACGCTCGACCAGGTGACTCCGATGGTGAAGATCAGCAAGACACTGTTAATAGAGGTTTTGTTGATCTGAATACCGAACCGGTCCATCAGGACCTTTTCTCGAAAGTCGTAACCATTCATTCCGGTTTTACCGATGAACAGCGTGACCCGGGTGGGATCTAACACAAATTGATCGGACTGCCACGCTTGGTTCCACTCCGCTAAGGCACCTTGGCGGACCTGCCGATACGAGCTGACCGCCGACAGCCGGAACTCATCTGGCACCAGATCAGACTCATCCAGAATCCGAAACCACTGACTGATTAATCGGTCTTTGCGGACACGATGACGAAAAACCAGCGCCATATTATAGACGTGCCGGACCATCTCGAAACCCTCGATATCGACCTGGCGGCGCGCCAAGTCCAACGAGGCCAACAGCTGCTGGTTAGGCGATGTCGAGGTATGCGTCAAAAACGCCTCGCCGAATGCGTCGCGGGTCAACGCTTTGAAATCCTGATCGCGGACATGAATCATTGACGCCTGACGCAGAGCCGACAGCGACTTATGGGTGGAATGGGTGGCATACACCCGCACCCGTGCGTGCGCCGGGTCAGGCAGCAGACGCCGCTGAAGCCACTGCGCCCGATCAACACCATCCATCGATGCCTGCCAGTCCTGGTACTGCTGGGCATACTCCGTTGAGGCCAACATCGTTTCGAGTTGTTCAGCGGCAACCATCGCGGTGCGCTGCCGGGCCCACGGTACTGCGGTCGCAAACGCATACCATGCCTCATCCCAGAGAAAGCAGATGTCGGGCTTGATCGCCAGCACCTCTTCCATGACCCGGCGGGGGTTGTAGACAACACCATCGAAGGTGCAGTTGGTGAGCAGCAGCATCCGCACCTTGGGCAGCTGCCCGGCGGCCTCCAGATCAAGCAGCGTTTTTTTGATAACCTGCAGCGGCACCGCCCCGTAGATTGCGTAGTGCGGCAGCGGATAGGCATCAAGGTACAGCGGGTAGGCCCCCGCCAGCATCAGGCCGTAGTGATGCGACTTATGGCAGTTGCGGTCGATCAGCACAATGTCGCCCGGTCGGGTCAGCGCCTGGACCACGATTTTGTTGGCGGTTGAGGTCCCGTTGGTGCTGAAGTAAGTCTGGTTGGAATTCCAGGTCAGGGCAGCTTTATCCATCGCTGTCTTGATGTTGCCGTGCGGATCCAACAGCGAATCCAACCCACCGGAGGTGGTAGACGTCTCCGCCATAAAGATATTGCGGCCGTAAAATTCCCCCATGTCGTGCAGCGTTCGGGAGTTGAAAATACTGGCTCCGCGCGCAACGGGCAGGGCATGAAACTGGCCGGCCGGACGAGCCGCGTAGGCCCGCAGGGCGTCGAAGAACGGGGTGGAAAACCGGTTCCGCAAGCCCGCTAACACCGTGCTGTGCAGGTCGGTGACGTCATTGAGTCGGTAGAAGGTGCGGTCGTAGACGTCGGGCTCGTCCTCAGTCTCCGCGGCAATCGATTCGTCGGTGAGCAGATAGCGGTCGATGTGTGGGCGAAGCTCTCGGATCCACTCGCCGCACTCAATCCAGTCCTGGGTGAGTTCAGCGGTCACCTCCGCACCGCTGTCCCCGAGCAGCGTCGTCATTAACGGCACCCTGTCCCGGGACCGCAACGGCAGGTCGTGGCGGATAATCGCGGCCTGAATCTCACCATTGAGCGCGATCGCGGTAATGGCATCCTCAATGCTGGTCACCACCAGCAGCTCGAACTGCACGTCGTCAGCCGGGTTGCGCAGCGCCCGCAGGCACTCGGCCAAGCTTTCCGGAGTCGACGGTGGCGCGTCGTCACCGAGCAGAACGGTATAGAACTGCTGGTGTTTGGCCTTGGCGACAAGTTCCTGCTCAGCCAAGGGCGCGGAGGTGTCAAACAGTGCTGTGCGGTCGCCGTATTCGGACAGCAACCGCACCGCCAACGACACCTCCTCGGCCAGCCGCACCGTTGACAAGCTGGCCAGATGCTCCTGAAAAGTCGCCAGATTCTGCGCCCCGGGATACAGCCAATACCGCTCGTAGGCGCCGATCCGATCAAGCAGGCGCTTGACTTGAGCTATTTCGTGGCTTTTGTCTAACCCGGCAAGATCGATTTCGGCCAGGTGCCGACACGCATCGTCAAGCAGATTCCAGGTATCAATCCGGGCATACGACGGGTTGGCTACCGCCGCCAACGCGGAAACCCGAAGCCGTCTGGAGCGCTTGTTGCGATTCACCTCTGCCACTATGCCCCTTCAACCAACACCATAAGGCGCAAACATCGCCACCGAATCCGATGAGTCGCAGCGCACTATCTGCGTGAGCTAACCTGCCGCATCATCCTGCGGGTCCGACGCTGGGCCGGCCGCGCGCAGCGCATGCGAAGCCGCGCGCATGTGCGGTGTCACCAGCATGACCTGCCCCAGCACGCCGTTGATAAATCCCGGTGACTCATCGGTGGACAGTTCCTTGGCCAGCTGCACCGCTTCGTCGACAGCGACCGGACCCGGCACGTCGTCGGCGTGCAGCAGCTCCCACACCGCAACCCGCAGAATGGCCCGATCCACCGCCGGCAGCCGTTCTAACGTCCAGCCCTGCAGATGCGTGGCGATCACATCATCGATGTGCCCACAATGCTCAGTGACCCCACGAGCCGCCGCGGCAGTGTAGGGATGCAACGGCGCAATATCGGGCTTGTCCTGCGCCAATGCGGTACGCACATCAGCGGCTTCGGCCGGGGTTAAACCCCGCGCCTCGGCCTCGAAGAGCAGATCGACTGCGCGTTTGCGAGCTTGGTGGCGGCCTTTGATTGGTCTCGCGGGCTTCGCCGGTTTAGCGCCAGACATGCTCACGCGCGCTCAAGCTCGTCCCAAGTAGCTGCCGTCACGCGAATCGACCTTCAACTTGTCTCCGGTGTTGATGAACAACGGCACGTTGATCTGAGCACCGGTCTCCAGGGTGGCCGGCTTGGTGCCGGCGCTGGACCGGTCCCCCTGCAGACCAGGTTCGGTATGTGTAACTTCCAGCTCGACAGTGACCGGCAACTCAATGTAGAGCGGCGCGCCATTGTGAAAAGCCACCTGGACCGGCATGCCCTCGAGAAGGAATCGGGCATCGTCTGCAACCAGGGATTCCGGCAGGGCGTGCTGCTCGTAGTCTTGGCTGTCCATGAACACGAAATCCGCTCCGTCGCGGTACAGATAGGTGGTGTCGCGCCGATCCACAGTGGCGGTGTCGACTTTCACCCCGGCGTTGTAGGTCTTGTCAACCACCTTCCCCGACAACACGTTTTTCAGTTTGGTGCGCACAAAGGCCGGACCTTTGCCCGGTTTGACGTGCTGAAACTCGATGATCGTCCAGAGCTGGCTATCGATCAACAGCACCAGCCCGTTCTTAAAGTCGGCAGTTGAAGCCACAGTCGTCAATCTCCTACAGGATGGTCAGTTCCTTGGGGAACCGGGTCAGCAATTCCGAGGTCTGCCCGTCTGGCGTCGCATTGGCCACTACCAAGGTGTCCTCGATCCGGACGCCGCCACGATCAGGCAAGTAAATGCCGGGCTCCACGGTGACCACAGAGCCCGCAAGTAGTGTACCGGCGGCCGTGGCACCGATCGTTGGCGCTTCATGGACCTGCAACCCCACCCCGTGCCCGAGACCGTGGCCGAACTGCTCGTAGTCGGCGTCGGTAATCACCTGACGGGCCGCGGCATCGATGTCACGCACGCGAGCGCCAGGCACCAATTTTGTGCATCCAACCTGCTGAGCAGCAGCGACCACCTGATAAACCTCACGCTGCCAGTCGGCGGCCGGGCTCAGCACAAAAGTCCGGGTGGTATCGGAGTGGTAGCCAGCGACCTGCGCACCAAAGTCGATCTTGACGAAGTCTCCGGCGGCCAGAACGCTATCGGTGGGCCGGTGGTGCGGGATCGCCGAATGCGACCCGGCCGCCACGATCGTTTCGAATCCCACCGCGTCAGCGCCATGGTCAAGCATCAATGCCTCAAGCTCACGAGCTACCGCCCGTTCGGTGCGGCCGGGCCGCACGCCACCGCCACCCACCAAGGCGGCCAACGCCGCGTCGGCCGCCTCGCAGGCCAGCCGCAACGACGCCACCTCGTCAGCATCTTTGACTTCCCGCAATGCTTCCACGAGGCCAGGCGCGCGAACCAATTCGGCGGTAGCGGCTTCGCGGGCCAGCACTTCAGTCAGCGCAGCTAAACCGTCTACCGTCATCACGTGGCTCTCGAAGCCCAGTTTGTGCACCCCGGCTTGGGCGGCCCGGCTGACCAGCGCACCAACACCGGCCCGCTCAATGAGCACCTCAAGCTCAGGCACCTGATGCTGCGCTTGAGTGCGGTACCGGCTATCCGTAACCAGCAGCGAGCCCCGGTCATCAGCGAAGACCAGCAACGCCGCGTTGGAGCCGGTGAACCCGGTCAGGTAGCGCACATTGATCAAAGAGGTAACCACCAGTGCACCCAGCCCGGCTTCAGTCAGGCGAGAACTGAGATTGTGTCGACGCTGCCAATGTTTCACGTCCCAGGACGCTACTCGCTACGCTGAGTGCCCATGACTACCTGGATGACGCGGGGACTGGCCTTTGCCGCTGCGATGGTCGTGGTCCGCTTGTTGCAGGGCACGCTCATCAACGTGTGGCAGACACACGCCGGATTGATCAACATCGTGCTATTGCTGATCTTCCTCGTCGGCCCCCTCGGCTGGGGCATCTGGGATGGCCGCGCTGACGCCACCGCCAACCCGGATCCAGATCGGCGCGCTGATCTGGCGATGACCTGGCTACTGGCTGGCTTGACCGCCGGTGGGCTCAGCGGTGTCCTCTCCTGGCTGATCGGAATCTTTTATCACGGGATGTACACCGGGGGGTTGTTTAGCGAGTTAACGACGTTTGCGGCCTTCACCGCACTCATCGTCTTCGTGCTGGGAGTCGGTGGCGTAGCGGTTGGCCACTGGGTTGTTGACCGGCAGATCGCGAAGCAGCCGCCCAGCCATCATGGGCTTGCCGCCACCCAAGACCGGGTCGATACCGATGTGTTCGCTGCCGTCCAAGCGCAGGAAGACCAGCCCCAACCAACGTGCGACTAGCCGCACAGTCGAACCCCAACGTGCGCCTAGTCGCACGCTCGAGCCAGCTGGCCAGGCCGGCGGCCTAGCTACGGGCCAGGTATCTCAGGGCAAGCAAATACCCCTGCACACCGAGGCCGGCGATTACCCCCGTCGCGATCGGGCTCAGATAGGAGTGCTGCCGAAACTCCTCGCGGGCATACACATTGGAGATATGCACTTCGATCAGGCCGGCACGCAGTTCTGCACACGCATCCCGCAGCACCACCGACGTGTGGGTCA
>JAIENC010000056.1 GCA_019751635.1 Mycobacteriaceae bacterium | reverse complement strand
AGATAACTACGCAGACCAGCAAAGAAGGCAACTGGCCCGGGCGGCCGCGGTCGCACAAGCCGACCAGCAGGCGGCCCACGCCGTGGCCGTCCAGGCCGATCAGGTTACCCAGGCACGCTGGGAGCTGGAAGCGACACTGGCTGCCCTAGCTGGGGGAATTGCAGTCGCCATCGCCTTGACCGCGGCATGGAGTGCAGCGTGCGGCACGCCCGCCGAGCAGGCCTACGAAACAGCGCTCATAGGATTTGGCACCGCCTTAGCCCTTTACACGATCGCCGTGGTGATCCAGGTGCTCGTCACCTTGGACGACGCAGGTAAACACACCAAAAAATCCCTTACCGCCGTCACCGACGCCTACCAGCAAGTAATCAACGACGTTGTCGCCAACCTACCGACGAGATCCGCCTGCATCGGTTGGATGCCCACGGCGTCAACGCCTCCCACCTTCAGCTCCTCAGAGCTTGCCGCGGGCAGATCCAGCTCACCGGCCCCGATCCATTCAACCAACGACGATCAAAGCCGAAAAAATACCGCGCAGTCGTTGATCACCGGCCTACTGGGAGACCGCCCATCCGGGCAACAAGGCCCGCAGACAGCAGCCGTAAAACTCCCCGCGCTTAGCGGGCTTGAGCAGCTGCACCAGCAGGCCGCAGCATTTCCGAAAACCGTTTTCCAACAACTGAATCGCCCCAGCAGACCTCTGACACAGCTACATTGGCTGGCCGCCGTGGCTACGCCAACGACCACGCATGAAACCACACCCCCTGACGTCATGGCCAGCAACCCCACCGAAACCACACTGAAGACCATCGTTGCGACAGGTCCCCTTACCAACCGCAAGCGGGAACTGCGCGATGATGCGCGAAGCGACCCGCCAGCATCTTCGTTCATCAAATGTTGACATGAGGATTCGCAACAAACCAATCAGCTCCGTCGTACCCGGTAAACCGCCAGAATCCGAACCAAACCCCGCAAGCCCGGTTTCAAGACGGCTTGCGCCTCCTCGCCCCAGCTGTATGGCATAGCGGTATGACATCACGAGGGTCCGACAGCGCGACGACCGCCAACCGCCCGGTGTGCATCCAACCCCGGTCGGCAGGCAGCGGGCGCAAACCTGGCACCATCGATGCGTGACCGCCGACCTCTATCTGCACCGGTACGGTCCGGCCGGACCAGCGCACGTGCTGGCGCTGCACGGCTTGACCGGGCATGGGCAGCGTTGGCAGCAGTTGGCCGGGTACTTGCCCGACATCACTATCGCCGCACCGGATCTGTTGGGGCACGGCAGGTCGTCGTGGTCAGCGCCGTGGACCATTGAAGCCAATGTGGCCGCACTGGCGGCCTTACTCGAGGAGCAGGCCGACAGCCCGGTCGTGGTGGTTGGCCAGTCGTTTGGCGGCGCGATCGCGTTGCACCTAGCCATAACTCACCCGAACCAGGTAGCGGCGCTGGTGCTGCTTGATCCAGCGATCGGCTTAGCCGGCGGCTGGGTGCGCGACATCGCTGACGCGATGCTGGCTTCGCCGGACTACACCGACCCGGAGGAAGCACATGCCGAGAAGGCCGCGGACTCCTGGGCGGATGTGGATCCGGCGCTGCTCGCCGCTGATCTCGCCGAGCACCTGGTGGCGCTGCCGAATGGGCGTTACGGCTGGCGGGTGAGCCTACCGGCGATGATGTCCTACTGGAGTGAGCTGGCCCGCGATCCGGTGCTGCCACCGCCGGGGATCCCCACCACGCTGGTGCGGGCCGTGCGGACGGCGCCACCGTATGTCAGCAACGAGCTGATCGAGGGGTTGCGGCAACGCCTGGGGCCCGATTTTCAGCTGCTGGATTTCGGGTGCGGGCACATGGTGGACCAAGCTAAGCCCACCGAAGTCGCCGCGTTAATCCGTCAGCGGTTGGCCGAGCTTTGACCATGGCCCAGGTCACCGACGAGCAGATCGAGCGGGTACGCGCGCTCGTGGCCAGCATTCCGCCTGGCCGGGTCGCCACTTACGGCGATATCGCCACCGCCGCAGGACTTTCCAGCCCACGAATCGTCGGGTGGATCATGCGGACCGACTCCGCCGACCTCCCCTGGCACCGAGTGATCACCGCGTCCGGGCGGCCGGCCCGACAGCTCGCCACCCGGCAGCGGGAACTGTTACGTGCCGAAGGAGTGCTCAGTGTTGCCGGGCGGATCGCACTAGCCGAGGTACGCTACGAGCTTCCATGACGCAGCAAGTAAACCGGCCGTTGCGCACTACTGATGACGCCCAATCCCGCGATACTGAACGGCTACGTTCTTGGCAGCGTCGCGCCTTAGTCAAGTACCTGGCCGAGCAACCACGTGATTTTCTGGCAGTGGCGACCCCTGGATCCGGGAAGACAACATTTGCCTTGCGGATTGCCGCCGCACTGCTTCATGATCGCGCCGTCGAACACATCACTGTGGTCGTTCCCACCGAGCACCTCAAGACCCAGTGGGCCGATGCCGCGCAGCGCCAAGGCCTAGCCCTGGACCCGAAATTCTCTAACTCCAATCCGCGGACTTCACCGGAGTATCACGGTGTGACGGTTACCTACGCCCAGATTGCCTCGCATCCGACGTTGCATCGGGTACGCACCGAGCAGCGTAAAACCCTGGTCATCTTCGACGAAATTCACCATGGCGGTGACGCTAAGAGCTGGGGCGAGGCCATTCGGGAGGCTTTTAGCGACGCCACCCGCCGGCTTGCTTTGACCGGTACACCGTTTCGCAGCGACGACAGCCCGATCCCCTTCGTCCACTATGCCCGCGACGGTGAGGGCGCACTGCGATCCCAAGCCGACCACACCTATGGTTACGCCGAAGCCCTGGCTGATGGGGTCGTTCGGCCGGTGGTGTTTCTGGCCTACTCCGGGCAGGCGCGTTGGCGCGACAGCGCTGGTGAAGAACATCAGGCCAGGCTGGGTGAACCGCTATCGCCGGAGCAGACCGCGCGGGCTTGGCGTACGGCGCTGGACCCCGCCGGGGAATGGATTCCCGCGGTGATCGCGGCGGCTGATCGTCGGCTATGCCAGCTGCGTCGACACGTGCCGGACGCCGGCGGCATGATCATCGCTTCCGATCAAGGCGCTGCCCGCGCTTACGCCGAGCTGCTCACCAGCGTGACCGCCCAAGCACCCACCGTCGTGCTCTCCGACGACCCCGGCTCGTCTGCCCGCATCGCCGAGTTCACCGGAGACAATCAGCGCTGGCTGGTGGCGGTACGGATGGTCTCCGAAGGCGTTGACATCCCGCGACTCGCGGTCGGCATCTATGCCACCAGCGCGTCCACCCCACTGTTTTTCGCGCAAGCCATCGGCAGGTTTGTGCGTTCCCGACGGCCAGGCGAGACCGCCAGCATCTTCTTGCCATCTGTACCAAGCTTGCTCCAGCTAGCCAGCGAGCTGGAGGCCCAGCGCAATCATGTGCTGGGCAAACCCCACCGGGATTCGAGTGACGATCCGCTCGAGGGCGATCCAGCGACCCGAACCCAGACCGAGCCGAGCCCGACCGAAGAAACCTTTACCTCTTTAGGCGCCGACGCGGAACTGGATCAGGTCATCTTCGACGGCTCCTCATTCGGCACGGCTACCCCGGCCGGCAGCGACGAAGAAGCCGAGTATCTGGGCATTCCTGGCCTGCTTAATGCCGAGCAGATGCGCGCCCTGCTGCAACGCCGCCAAGATGAGCAGTTACGCAAACGCGCTGACACTGACCAGTCAACCCCCGCGGCGCCCCCAGCATCCACTTTTGGGCAACTTCGCGAGCTGCGTCGCGAACTCAACGCACTGGTGTCGATAGCCCACCATCGGATCGGCAAACCACACGGCTGGATCCACAACGAATTACGTCGTCGCTGCGGCGGTCCGCCGCTCGCCGCAGCGACCCGCGACCAAATCCAGGCCCGCATCGACGTTATCCGACAACTCAATTCAGAAACTCAGCGCTGGTGAGATAGCGTCAGAAAACTTTAAAGCTTTAAAGCAGCAACCGAACTAACGCCGCGGTACGCGCCAAACCCGGGAACGCCGCCGCAACGGACCGGGGATGCAGCGCGTGGACAGTGATCCGAAAAATCAAGGCGCGCAGCACCATTTGTGGCCATTCCGGCAATCCGTGCCAGCGCTCCAGAAGCCCTTCGTCGGCATCCCCCCAAGACAACGCATCCACTACAGCCACACCGGCAGCCCACGAAGTGGGCCGCCAATATGGCGTGATGTCGGTGATTCCCGGTGCGGCAGCACCGGAAAAAAGCACAGTCCCATAAAGATCTCCGTGCACTAACTGGCTTGGACTCTTGGTAGGCCGGCGCAAGGTGGCGAGCTGGTTGATCAAGTCGACCGATCGCTCCACATCAGCGCCCGGGAACTGCGCCGCCGGCGGCAGCGACTGCAACGGCCGATCTTCCCATGCCGCACGATCAGCGGCGATAAAGATGTCAACATCTGCCCACGGCACCGTCGGCCCTTGGGTGAGGAACCTGGGGCGCTCCAGCTTGTTGGTCGCTTCGTGCAGCCGTACTGCCGCCGAGATAACTTCATCATGGCGGGGCTCAGGGACCCCAGCGACGAAAGTATCTGCCCGCCAGCCCGAAACCACGTATCGGCCATCGGACGAACGAACGGGCCGGGCCAACCGCACACCATCGACGAATAACGTCTCCCGGACCCGGGCGGACCACGCCGCACGCGCATGGTCGGCCACCAACGACAGCACCACTTCGCCACACCGCCAGCCACCATCCCAACCGGCGCCGAGTGGCTCTGGCTTTAAGCCGTTGAGACCAAACGCCGTCAACACATGTTCAGGCGGCAGCTCGACAGTCACCCGGCAAGCCTAATCACGGTTGGCAACGATCGTAGGCCTAGTACATCACCATGTCGGGCTGCAGTTGTTGCGCCCAGGCCATAATTCCGCCCTGAAGATGCAACGCATCGACGAAACCAGCCCTTTTCACCACCGCCAACGCCGCCGCCGAACGCATGCCCGTCTTGCAATACAGCACCACAGTCCGATCCGACGGAAGCCGGGCCAGGCCCGCACCGGAGTCGATCAGCGATCTCGGGATCAGCTGAGCGCCATCGATGTGCACAATGTCGAACTCCGCCTGCTCGCGGACATCGATGAGCGCCAGTTTCCGACCGGAATCCAGCAGCTTCCGCAGTTCGACGGGGGTAATGGCGGAATCGGCCGCGATATCGTGGGCGGTAGCACCGCTTGGCCCACCGCAGAACGACGCGTAGTCGCCAAGTTGGGTGATCTTCGGCGTTGCTGGATCCTTGCGCACCGTGATCGTGCGGTAGCTCATCTGCAGTGCGTCATACACCAGGAGCCTGCCTAACAGGCAATGGCCGATCCCGGTGATCAGTTTGATCGCTTCGGTGCCCATCACGGCGGCAATAGACGCACACAGCACACCCAGCACGCCGCCTTCGGCGCAGGACGGTACCAAACCAGGTGGTGGTGGCTGCGGATACAGATCACGGTAGTTCAGGCCCAGCCCGTCGGGAGCGTCCTCCCAGAACACCGAGACCTGACCGTGGAAGCGAAACAGCGACCCCCACACGTACGGTTTTCCGGCCAGTACGGCGGCGTCATTGACCAGATATCGGGTGGCAAAGTTGTCGGTGCCATCCAGAATCAGGTCGTATTGGCGGAAAAGGTCGATGGCGTTACCGGGCCCCAGTCTGCACTCATGCAACTGCACCGTGACAAAGGGGTTGATCTGGGCTATCGAGTCACGTGCGGACTGCACCTTAGCCCGACCAACATCGGATACCCCATGGATGATCTGCCGCTGCAAGTTCGACTCGTCGACAACATCGTCATCGACGATGCCGATCGTGCCAACACCGGCTGCGGCCAGATACAGCAACGCTGGCGAGCCGAGCCCACCGGCGCCAATGACCAGAACTCGGGCATTTTTGAGCCGCCGCTGCCCGGTAACCCCTAAGTCCGGGATGATGAGATGGCGGCTGTAGCGGGCAACCTCAGCTTTGGTCAGCTCGGCTGCCGGCTCAACCAAGGGCGGCAACACAGTCAAGACAGCACACAGGCCTTTCGGTGGAGGAAGATCAGGCGATCGGGTAGGGCCATGGATTGTATCGGCAGACCCTGCCGTCGGCCTTGACGAAATCTGGATCAAACGCGGCCAGGTCATCGTTGGACGTAGAAAAAGTTTGCTGCATCATCACCGGCGCAAGACCACCTTGCTTATCGCACGGTTCATGATGCAGGTAACCGATAGCGTGCCCCACTTCGTGGTTGATGACGTACTGCCGGTAAGAACCGATATCACCTTCGAACGGAACCGCGCCACGCACCCACCGCGCCTCATTAATGAACACCCGAGCCTGGCTGCGCGGGCCAGCAGCCGGGTACGACGGGTTGTAACAGGATGTCTCTAAACGGAATTCGTAGCCGCAGCCAACCTGAACGGTCATCGGGGAGGTCAGCGAAATCCGTAGATCGGGCTTTCCGGTGTCAATCCGGATGAAAGCAAACCGCGGATTATGCGTCCACCCTTTCGGATTAGCTAGCGTCTGGTCGACCATCGCAGCGAACACCTCATCGCCGCCAAAAGCTGTCGGATCGATACCGTCTTCGACTTCAACGGTGTACTTGACCACCTTGGCCGTTCCTTGACCCACTTGAGGCTCAGTGCCCGATACGACGTGCCAGGTTTTGTCGCCGGCCGGAGTGAACGGGCCGCCGTCCGGCAAAATTCCGGTCGGCAGATTAGCGTCGAATTCCACCAATCCTCGCGGCGGGGTGTCAAAGATCGTCGCCCCGGCCGCACCGCTGGATAACGCACCGTGGACCGGGCTTTTCGCCGCTGGAGCCGGCGAACTCGGCCCCGTCAGGGTCTGGTAAACCACCACCACGGTGAGGGTCGCCAGCACTGGCAGGGCATACGCACGCCAGCCGTAGGTCGACACGAATCGCCCCAACCAAGTCTGCTTGCGCCAACGCCGTCGCGGGTCCCGAGTGGACCGAGCCCGCCCGGAGCCCGTGCCGATCGGGTCGCGCTGCGCACGCAGCGGCTCCCGTCGCTGATCACGCAGCACCGGTACATAATCGGCGTTGCGCCCGCGACGAGAAGAGGTGGCCACTGCCTCAGGATGACATAGCTGGTAACACCTGCTCACCCCGCCGCGCCCAACACGGGCGCAGAGCAAACGACCGACTTAACCGGCGGACGCTCGCGCCGCAGTAGCGGTAGTAGTGTCGTTGCGACACACCCCGAGATTGAGGACTCGATGAGCGATTTCGCCAAAACGGTCGAGGCGGACAGCGGCACAACCGCAAACCGGCGCGGAAACCGACTGCCCCGGGACGAACGCCGCGGCCAACTCCTCAACGTCGCCAGCAAAGTCTTTGTCGATCACGGCTACCACGCGGCCGGGATGGATGAGATAGCCGACCGGGCCGGCGTAAGCAAACCTGTTCTCTACCAACATTTTTCGAGCAAATTGCGACTGTACTTGGCAGTGCTTGAAAGTCATGTCGAAAAACTGGTCTCGGGCGTGCGACAAGCACTGCGTACCACTACCGATAATCGGCAACGACTACGCGCAGCGGTCCAGGCATTTTTCGACTTTATCGACCACGACGGTCAGGGCTATCGGCTCATCTTCGAAAACGACTATGTCACCGAGCCGCAGGTTGCCACCCAGATCCGAGCAGCCACTGAGGCATGCATCGATGCGGTATTCGACCTGATCAGCGCCGATTCTGGGCTCGATCCACACCGAGCTCGCATGATCGCCGTGGGCCTGGTAGGAGCCAGCGTGGACTGTGCCAGGTATTGGCTAGACAGCGACCGTCCGATTGCTAAGCCCGATGCCGTGGAAGGCACCGTGCAGTTCTGCTGGGGCGGACTATCCCACGTACCCCGGGCCCGCATATAGCCCGCTAAGCGGATTCGGCCGTGTCCTCCCGGACCCCAAAACCAACCCGACGAGATTCAGCCACTCCAATCTCGACATAGGCGATCTTGGCGGTCGGAATCAGGAAGCGGCGCCCCTTTTCGTCAGTCAAGCTCAGCACATCAGCATCGTTGCCCAACGCGGCGCCAACAAGTTTTTCTACCTCATTCGGGGTCTGCGCGCTGGTGAAGACCAGCTCGCGTGAGCTGTAAGTGACACCGATCTTGACCTCCACACCGACCTCTTCTCGTTGGCTTTTCGTTGACGTGTGCTGCAGAAGTTTTCAGCAGCACAGTAATGGACATCAGCTACCGTTACGCCACCGCAGTCGGGCACCATCGTGCCACGCCCAAGTCGGGGGCTAAAACCCCGTCAGGTAAGCCCAAGCTCACGCATTCGCTCATCATGAGTGCGTTGAATCCGGTCGAAAAATTCGCCCAGTTGGCTCAGTTCTGTTCCCAACGCCACCAAGTCGACCAATTCATCATGTTCGGCCAACACGCACTGTGCCTGGGTGATCGCCTCGCCCAACAGCCGCCGAGACCACAGCGCTAACCGACTGCGCTGTTTGGCGCTGGCAGTTACTACCGCACGCACTTCGGCGACAACGAACTGAGAATGATGCGTCTCCGCCAAAGTGGCTCGCACGACATCAGCCACGTCAGCGGGGAGCCCATGGGCAATTTCCAGATAAAAATCGGCGGCTAACGCATCCCCCACGTAGGTCTTCACTAAGGCCTCAAGCCACGTGCTCGGTGTGGTCAGCCGGTGGTATTCGTCAAGCGCTGACACGTACTTGGTCATTGCCGGCACAACATCTACGCCACGGCGCTCCAGCTCCTCGCGTAGCAGCTCGTAGTGCCCCATCTCAGCGGCGGCCATGCTGGCCATCGAGATACGCCCCCGCAGGTCCGGCGCCATGCGCGCCTCATCGGTGAGCCGATAGAACGCGGCCACTTCCCCGTAGGCCAACAGCACCAGGAATTCATTGACACCTGGATGATCCGCGGTTAACTGTGACGCGGACGAATCAGCCAATTGGTCAGCGCCGGAAACCGAGTTCATGGCCATACTCTAGTCGCCAGCACAACGAAATCCCCGGGGCCAACAAGTCGACCAGCTATGATGAGCCAAGGTAGCGGCTAAGGCCCGCTCGATCATGACCTGAGCCACCACCTGCGAAATGTGCGTACACGTGGCTATCCGCGCTATCCGTGCCGTCCACTGACCAAAGCGTGAGGCCAGCGGACCGGCGACGTATTTCGGGTTCGGAATCGGAACCGGAGTGGGAACTCGTGTGCGCGTGGACCGCGACGCGATGACCATCACGACCGTACCGACCGGAAGGCCCCTTACCTACGCATGACTGCACCAACAACTCAATCTGATCAATCTGAATCCACCTTTGCTGAACTTGGCGTCCGCGCGGAGATCGTGCGTGCACTAGCCGAGCGCGGTATTGAACGCGCTTTCGCCATCCAGCAGCTCACACTGCCGCTCGCGCTGACCGGAGATGACCTCATCGGCCAGGCCCGCACCGGGATGGGCAAAACTTTAGCGTTTGGGGTGCCCCTGTTGCACCGCATCACTAGCGATATCGCCGAGCGGCCGCTCTCCGGTGTACCACGGGCTCTTGTGGTGGTACCCACCCGCGAACTGTGCCTGCAGGTGACCGAAGATTTAGCGGCAGCCGCTAAGTACTTGACCACTGGCGGCAACGATCACGCCACCGGCGAACGCGCCCTATCGGTAGTGTCGATTTACGGTGGACGTGGCTATGAGCCGCAGATTGCCGCACTCGATTCCGGCGCTGACGTGGTGGTGGGCACCCCCGGCCGGCTGCTCGACCTGTCTCAGCAGGGACATCTGCAGTTAGGCGGGTTGACGGTACTGGTGCTCGACGAAGCCGACGAGATGCTCGATCTTGGCTTTCTTCCGGACATTGAGCGAATCTTGAGCCGGCTTCCCCAGAACCGACAGTCCATGCTGTTCTCGGCGACCATGCCAGACCCGATCATCACTTTGGCCCGCGGCTTCATGGATCAACCCACGCATATTCGCGCCGAGGCGCCGCACTCGTCGACAACGCATGACGCCACCGAACAGTTCGTCTACCGCGCCCACGCGCTAGACAAGGTTGAACTGGTGAGTCGAATACTGCAAGCACGTGACCGGGGCGCAACGATGATCTTCACTCGCACCAAACGCACCGCGCAGAAAGTCGCCGACGAGCTACTAGAGCGCGGTTTTGCGGTGGGCGCTGTGCACGGCGATCTCGGGCAGATCGCCCGCGAGAAGGCGCTCAAGTCGTTTCGTGGCGGAGCGATCGATGTGCTGGTAGCCACCGACGTCGCCGCGCGTGGCATCGACATTGACGACGTCACGCACGTCATCAACTACCAATGCCCTGACGACGAAACAACGTATGTACATCGGATCGGGCGAACCGGCCGAGCCGGCCGTACCGGGGTGGCGATCACCCTGGTCGACTGGGATGACCTGCCACGGTGGTCGATGATCGACACCGCATTGAAGCTGGGTTCACCGGAACCGGCTGAGACCTACTCCAGCTCCCCACACCTGTACAGCGAGCTGGCTATCCCGGCCGATGCCACCAGTAGCGTCGGTGCACGTCGCACGCCAGCACGCCAACGCCAACAAACAGACCGAGCCGGTGCGCAAACGCCGACTTCCTCCGGCGCGCGGAGCAGCACTCGGGCCCGGCGACGTACCCGAAGCGGACAACTCGTCGCCGGCCCCGCCAGCAACGACGTTACCGAGGCCGCTACCAATGGTGCCGGGCCGTCCGCCCCAGCATCCGCTGTTGCACCCAGCGCAGCCGAGCCAGGCCGCCGCCGCCGGCGACGCCGGCGGCCAAGCCAGAGCACCGAAGAAAAGCTGGCCACCAACGCCACTTAGGTTGCGGATTGACCCGTGGTCTCCCCTGAACGCCGCACCAGAATCGACCTGCTGGTAGCCGCAACGATCGCCATAGTCGTCGCCACCGCAGCCGCACTGATCTGGTGGACCAGTGACGCCCGCGCCACCATCAGCAAGCCCGCCGCGATACCGCTGCCCCTACCCACCCCGGCCCGGGCCGTCCCGACCGCTCTGCGTCAGCTGTGGAGCGCGGCGAGCCCGGCCACCACGGGCCCGGTGGTGGTGGCCGGCACAGTGGCTACCGGCGATGGCCACCAGGTGATCGGACGCGACCCCAGCACCGGCGAGCCACGCTGGAGCTACTCCCGCAACACCGATTTATGTGCCGTGTCCTGGGTCTATCACTTTGTCGTCGCGGTCTATCCAGACGACCGTGGTTGCGGCCAGGTCAGCTCCCTCGACGCCGCCACCGGTCGCCGCGGACCTGCCCGCACCAGCTACGCCGATGCCCAGGTCAGCGTCTCCTCCGACGGCATGGCGGTGCTGTCCGCCGGCGCTACCCGGTTGGAGCTGTGGCGTTCGGATATGGTGCGAACCCTGGCCTATGGCGAAATCGATGCCCGCGTGAAACCTTCTGCCCGAGGGTTGCGATCTGGATGCGTGCTGACATCGGCAGCGGCCAGCTCATCGACGGTATCGGTGCTGGAAGCCTGCCCCCAGCACGCCGAACTCCGGCTGACCCTGTTGCGGCCCGGCAAAGAAGACGACGAGCCTGACCAGCGTTACGTATCTGGGCTGGGGGTAAAAGCAGATTCGGGTGCACGCGTACTGGCCGTTTCGGACACCAGCACAGCGGTGTACCTGCCATCGCCGCAACCCAAGGTGGAGGTGATTGATCAGACCGGCACCACGGTGGCCAGCACTCTACTGCCCACACCACCGCTGCCGTCCGCAGCTGTCTCACGACCCGGCGGCCTAGTCACCTGGTGGACCGGAGACGCTGTGCTGGTCTTCGACGGCACCGATCTGACCTACCGCTACACCATGGGCGCTGTCGGGCCGGCCG
>JAIENC010000126.1 GCA_019751635.1 Mycobacteriaceae bacterium | reverse complement strand
ATTCCCGGATCAGCTGATCTTGCGGTGATGGCGTAACCACTGCGGTCTTGAACCATCCGTTGCAGGTCTACCGGCACACGTGCTGCGCTGCCCGCCGTCATTGCGACAACGGGCCCGGTGATATTCACCGTCACTACCGAACCACCTGCACCGAACGACGGCGGCGCCGAGGATGCAGCGGTGCCCCACACGGCATTAGGGAACTCCGACAAGGAGAAGGTGAGATCGCCACCGGTCTCAATGATCGACTCTGGCAATGCGGTGTGATCGGTTGGCGTGCCATCGATCGCAAGACCGCCGATATAGGTCTGGCGGTTTCGCCCGGAGGCGCCGGGGGCCAAGATCCGAAGAGCTTGTCCTGATGGCAACACGATCTCGGCACGATCGAACAGTGGCGTGTTCACGGTCAGGACCGCGGTTCCTGGGGTGCTGGGATACAGCCCGAGAGCAGCCCATACGTACCAGCTGGACATGGCGCCAAGATCGTCATTGCCCGGCTCCCCATCGGGCGTGGGGCCAAACAACGTGCGACGCACTCGGTGCACCGTCTGCTGAGTCTTCCACGGTTGACCGATGTAGTTGTATAGCCACGGAACCCCAAACCCTGGCTCATTACCCACCCACAAGTGCGGCTGGTTCGGTCCTGCGTTGAGTTTCTCGGTGAAGCGGTCGAGCCGGTCGGCCACGGCCTTACGCCCACCCAGCGCGGTCACCAAACCCTCGATATTCTGCGGCACCCACCAGAGGTACTGTTCGGCGTTGCCCTCATCGAATCCGGGTTGGCCGAAGGCAGAAGACTGCACAAAACCCGGACCATCCGGGAAGAAGCCGATCGCACTACGCGGCGAGATGTATCGGGTGGTCGGGTTGAACAGGTTTTGCCAAAACTGTGCACGACGTTGAAACTCAACAGCGGTTACATTGTCCCCCAAAGCTTTAGCGAGTCGGGAGATGGCGAAATCATCAACCGCCCACTCCAACGTGATCGAAGCACCCGCAAACCAATGGCCGATATAGAAATCAGTCATCTGCGGTACGTAACCGCGCTGTACATAGGTGGCGATTCCCGGCCGTTCCGGTATGCCATCCCGGGCGACTCCACCCCGCGTCGCGGCGTTCACCATGTAGCGCAATGCCGTTGCGACATCAAAGTTTCGGGCACCGAAAGCGTAGAAGCTGACCATGAGCGGTACCACACTGTCACCCGTCATCTCATGGGTCGCCGCATTGGCCAAGGCCCAACGCGGCAACGAGCCACTTTGCTGAGCATCGTTTACTAACGATTGCGCCATGTCGCTGGCTCGCTCCGGGACAAGAAGCGCCTGCAAGGCCGCAAGATCTCGATAGGTATCCCAGTCGGAGAAGTTGGTGTATTGGGTGCGCCCGGGGGCCACGGTGTAGAGGGCGCCATCGAACCCGAGATAGCGACCGTCCACATCGTTGAAGGTGTTGGGATGCAATAGCGAGTGGTACAGGCAGGTGTAAAAGGTCTTGACGTCAGCGCTGTCGGCGCTAGCCACCGTAATGCGCGACAGCACGCCATGCCATGCCTGCGCTGCTGCGGCACGGACCTGGTCAAAGCTGCCGACGCCTTCGGCCATCAGGTTGGCACGCGCTCCATCGATACTGACGTAGGACAACGCGGCTCGCACCTCAAGCGCCGCACCAGCCGGAAACTGCAGATATCCCCCGCTCAAGGGGGCAGTTGCGGTATGCCCACCGGGATAAACCGAGTTGCCGTCCCAGGTTCCGAAGGAAACAAAAGGCTGGCTGAATCGCATCGCGAAATACACCGTGTACGTGTTGTTTTTGCCACAGAATCCGCCGCTTGTCGCCGCCCCGATGAGCGTGGTGTGGTCTGGACCAATCTGGATAGTCGCAGCGGAGTTGCCGGCTAGCGACCCACCCGACCGCACGTACAACAGGGCGGGCCGGCCGTTGCGCGGATAGCGGAACCGCCCAACACCGGTGCGGGTGGTAGCCGTCAGCTCAGCGGTCACGCCGGTGTCGGGAAAACGCACCGTGTAATAGCCTGGCGCACCTAGCTCAGTGTGGTCGTGGGCAATTTTTTCTGAAGCGTTCCACGGCGCCGCGCCGATCGGCGTGGTAGTCGGCAACATCGGAATGTCGCCGAATGCGGCGCAACCCACCGAAGCATGGGTCAGGCTAAAACCGGTGGAGCGGTTCTTACCGTGGTCATAGCCGGCGTAGGTATCCACCGTGTCCGGCGAGTACTGCACCATCCCGAACGGCACCGAGGCACCCGGAAAGTTGTTGATCTCCCCTACTGCCCGACCACCAGTTCCGGTGCCGATCAGGGTGTCAACGTGGTCAACCGGATGCGCAACCAGCTCCGGTGCACCCTCATACGCTGTAGGTGGAGCGCCGACTACCAGCATCATGATGACAAGAACCACCGCTAGCAACGCGGCGAAAACTCGTCGGGACCGCATACTTTCTCTTACTGCATCACCGTCGGGTTCCGTGGTTGTTTGCGTGATCCCGTTGGGCCGTAGGCATCGGCGTGAATGATCAAGGCTTGCGGCTAGCCACCGCATCGAATCAATCCGGAGGATCGTGAATATGCGAGTCGAAGGGCGCGACATCCCGGTTTCCGGGGGGTTGCTGCAACCGTTGACCCGACGCACCAACGACATCTTGCGGCTGACCTTGTCGGTGATGTTCCTGGCCATTGTGGTGACCAGTTCACTGATCACTCGGACGCAGTGGGTCGCGCTAGAGAAATCCATCTCGCAGATCGTGGGCGTGCTGTCCCCCACCCAATCCGATCTGGTTTATGGGGTATATGGCCTGGCGATTGTGGCACTGCCTTTTGTGATCTTGATCGGGTTGATCATCTCTGGACAGTGGAAATTGCTCGGGGCCTACACCGCCGCAGGGTTGATCGCTATTGCGCCGCTATCCATTAGCGGCAACGGCATCACCGCACCCCGCTGGCACTTCGACCTCTCGGATCGGTTGAACACGGTGTTATCGCAGGTTCTCGATGATCCGCGGTGGATCGCGATGCTTGCCGCGGTGCTCACCGTGTCAGGTCCGTGGCTACCCGCACGCTGGCGACGTTCCTGGTGGACGCTGCTACTCGCCTTTGTGCCGATTCATCTCATCGTCAGCGCGGTGGTACCCAACCGCGCTTTGCTGGGGCTGGCGATGGGGTGGTTAGTGGGCGCCCTGGTGGTCTTGGCCATTGGCACCCCCGCCCTGGAGGTGCCGCTGGACGGTGCCGTACGCGCGATGGCCAGGCGAGGATTTGCGGTATCGGAGCTTACCGTAGTGCGCCCGGCCGGCCCGGGACCGTTGCTGCTTGCCGCGACAGCCAACAACCCAGCAGCCACCATAATGATCGAGTTGTACGGCCCTCATCAGCGAAGCGGTGGCGCGCTACGCCAGCTGTGGAGCAAGCTGCGACTGCGTGGTACCGAGACGGCGCCGCTTCAGACATCCTTGCGGCGCACTGTCGAGCACCGAGCGCTGATGGCCCTGGCTATCGCCGCATTAGACGCCGCCAATACCGCACCAGTGGCGGTCAGCACACTTGATCGCGGGTGGATGCTGTACGCCTACCAGCCGGTTCGTGGGATTCCCCTAGCTGACGCCGTTGCAGCCACACCTATTGACCGGGTGTGGGAGTCGCTACGGAACCTGCACCATCAGCAGATTTCGCACGGTGATCTGTGTTGTCAAGAACTTACGGTCGCCGACGGCACAGTTCTGTTCGGCGGTTTCGGCAGTGCCGAATATGGTGCCACCGACGCGCAACTGCAATCCGACATTGCCCAACTCTTGGTCACCACATCGGCGCTCTACGAAGCGAAATCCGCGGTGCGCGCGGCAATTAAAGCGTTCAGTAAAGACGAGGTATTGACCGCATCACGCCGGCTCACGAAATCCGCTTTACCGGCGCACATCGTGGACTCCGCGCCCCAGCCCAGCGAAGTGATGTCCAGGATCCGCCTGGAAGTCATGGAGCAAACCGGCGCGGATCAGATCCAAACCGAGAAGATCACCCGGTTCACTCGCAGTCAAGTTATTCAAATAGTGCTACTGGCGGCCTTGGTATATGTGGCTTATCCGTTTATCAGCACAGTGCCAACGTTTTTTTCCGAACTACTGGACGCACACTGGTGGTGGGCCTTGCTCGGGCTGGCCGTCTCGGCACTGACCTATGTCGGTGCCGCTTCAGCATTATGGGCCTGCGCCGACGGGGCGATGAGTTTCCGTTTGCTATCAATTGCCCAGTTAGCCAACACTTTTGCGGCAACCACCACGCCAGCCGGCGTAGGCGGGCTAGCGCTGAGTACGCGATTTTTGCAGAAGAACGGCCTGAGCATGGCACGAGCTACCGCAGCGGTAGCACTGCAGCAATCGGTCCAGGTGATCGTCCATGTGGTGTTACTGATCTTCGTCACCACTGCCGCCGGAGTCTCCGCCGACCTCGCTCACTTCGTCCCGGGCGCAACCTTGCTCTACCTCATCGCTGGCGTAGCACTAGGCATGGTCGGCGCATTTCTGCTGATCCCCAAGCTGCGACACTGGCTGGCGACCGCAGTGCGCCCGCAGCTGCGGGAAGTGGCCCATGATCTGGTTCAGCTTGCCCGCCAGCCGCAGCGACTAGCATTGATCGTACTTGGCTGTGCTGGAACAACTCTCGGTGCCGCATTGGCGTTATGGGCCAGCATTGAGGCGTTCGGCGGGGACACAACATTCATCACTGTCACCGTGGTGACCATGGTTGGCGGCACCCTGGCTTCAGCCGCACCCACACCCGGCGGTCTCGGCGCGGTGGAAGCGGCGCTCATTGGTGGGCTCGCCGCTTTTGGCATTCCGGCAGCCGTTGGCGTGCCATCGGTGCTGCTGTATCGAGTATTGACCTGCTGGCTACCGGTGTTTATCGGCTGGCCAGTCATGCGTTGGCTAGCCAGGCACAACATGATCTAACGCGGCAGTGCGGGCGTCGTGCGCGAATAATTACACAAGTCTCACGCGGCTGGCATGACGCGCTGTCATGACGCCCCAGAATATGACCCATTTGATCGACAATCCCGGACGAAAGAGATTCACCATCATGAATAAGTGGTTGTCGAATGTGTTGACTACCCAGCGCTTGACACGCAGGCTGGCGCTCGCCGCACCCGTGGCATTGGCGGCAAGTTGCACCACCAACTCACACCCAGCAGATACCCACCAGCACCCATCGCCAATAAGACATGTTGTCGCGTTCAGGTATCGATCAACCGTCACGCCACAACAGAAAAATGAGGTTGCAAAGAAATTTCTGACGCTCAGGAAAGAATGCGAGCGGAGCGGAAATGATTATATCGTCGACATAGTTGGCGGAGATTGCACTGGCAGCATAGAGGGTTTAACCGCGGGGTTTGAGCAAGTTTTCATTGTCGAATTCAAGAACAAAGATGATTATCTTTACTATATCGGAAAACCGTTTTCGTCAACATTTGATCCAGCTCACGATGAATTTAAGAAATTTGTTACTCCACTGCTTTCTGTTGACCCAACCGGAAAAACCGACGGTGCCATCGTATTTGACTTTTGAACCCTGCCGCCCTACGCACATCGAAAGATGCGGAGTTACGCCAGAACGGGTTCCGCGCCTAACCATTTACAACGGCCTGCAAGAGCACCTTTCCCCCGCCAAGAGGGCCCCAGTCTTTGATAATTAATTTGATATTTTACCGCGCATTGTATTGCAATCCAGAAACATATCGGACAGCTTCATCGTACTGCCGAGCCAATGAAGCAAAGCGTTCTCCATTTTTTCGCGATTTCTCGTGCATACCGTTCGCCACACCCACGCCAACACCCATCGCAGAATTGGTCACCGCTAGCTGAAAAGCATAGGAAATAGCCGGTCCAACCGGACCGGAATAGTATAAAGATTCCGAAACCGGCATCGCTAGCTGCAACCCATTGAAAGTATTTTCTAAAGTTTCCTTACCTTCACGCACTTGTTCACCCTCGTTTTGCACTGCGCCATCTACACCCTGGCTTATCGTCAAAGTTTTCCCCACCAGATCATTAAACCTGATGTTGCCATCTGCATAATGAAGCCCGGAGTCACTGGACCAGCCGTCCGAAGGAACCTGAACCGATGTTTCACGGATGCTGGCAAAACATCGGGCGCTGACAGCGAATGCATGTGGTTTTTCTGGATCTTTTTCTTCGGAATTTTTTGCCGATTCGCCATCACCGATGATTTGTATCGGCGAACCCGGTACCGAAAAAAGAATAAGCAAAGATACCACGAAAAAAATCGTACCGACAATGAGATAGTTAGCCTGGTTGCTCAAAAATTTTTGATCAACCTCGGGAATTTTTTCTGGCTGCGCTAACTCAGCTATCCGGCATTCCTCGGCAGCGGCTACGACCGCTGGAGCTTTGGCTCCAGTCGCATAGCCTCGAGCGATACCCCTGTCTATTATGGCAGATACATCGCAGGATTCTATCGGCTCCCCTAGCGCCGCCCAGGTTGCATATTCATGCATAATTCCGCGATCAACTTCAGCCCCGAAATGTTGGGCAATTGAGATCGCTTCAGCATCGCCCGGCTTTGCCGCTTGAATAAGGCTTTGCGTGACCGCGCCGCCGTATTCGCTGGCCTGATATTGAAAATATTCCCGGACGCTTCGAAACAACTTGGAGTCGTAGACAATCCCCTCCGGAGGCGGGAGCGTTGGGGGACCGTGGGGGTACACAAGACTGAATTTTAATGGCTTTTTCTAGCCCCGACATCACGATCCGGCGTGCCTCACTTACTTTGCGCGCATCAAAGTAGCCGCGGCCACCGAGTGCGAATGGCCGTTATGCTCAACGAGTACGGCTGAGCCTATCGGCAGGAAGGGGCAGATCGAGGGCAGGAGCCTCGATGAACGTCTGCCTGGACTCGTGGACAGTCCTGGCATGGCTGGACGACGAGGAACCCGCGCTCTCCCACCTCAGTGGCCTCATAGGTTCGCGACCGGTTATTAGCTGGATCAATCTCATCGAGGTCTACTACCAGTTAGAGCGCGACCATCGAGACGCGGAACGCTAAGCGCGGCTTCAGCATCGGCTGCGTTAGCAGTGATTCAGGTGAGCTAGACCTCATCGAGCGCGGAGAGTAGCAGCTCCACTTCCTCTTCGGTCAAGTCGAAACCTGCAGCGGTCCGCTCCAACGCTGCGGCGTATTCTTGCATGGCTTGGCGCACCGCGTCGATCACGTGAGCACGCATGGATTCAAAGTTGAACAACTCGCTATTGAAGTATTGAGTTAGCTGGCCGTGGGTAATGCCCACCCTCTGGCCGATCGCCGCAGTCACCATTTCCGGCTTTTTAAGCCATTGCTGATGCACGCGGCCGGCCGCCGCGACCGTCGTCACCGACCGGGTGTCTACCCGCAAGATGCTGGCCGCGTCCCGGACCGTACGGGCCGATTCGACGTCGGTAACCGACACGGTGCTTAGTGGTGTACATCCCTGGGACAACGGCGCCAAGAGGGCGCACAGCCGTTCATTCAACAAAGCCATACTCTGCGCATGGTGTAGCGTCAAACCATTCAGCAATTTGAGGGCCGAAGTAATCTTGGGGTTGACTTCGCGTACCGTCGCCCATTGGAAACTCTGCGCCTCTTCGAATTGTCCAGCATCAACTAATGCCTTAGCCACTATTCGCTTCTGGATTAAGTCGAACTCAACGGAATCTAGAGTTTCGCGCGTTGCGGTAACACCTTCAGCCTGCTCCGCTACGAGAATCGAAACTTCTTTATCAATTTCACTCAAATTTTCTACAGTACTGCAATGAATCAATCCCTGTGCAGCGCTGTTGGTCGCCGCCACTCCCCCCCACGTTAGGTTTGAAAGATTTGTGATCATCGCGTCGGCAATTCGATCAAGTAATATTGACGTAGATAAATAGACTCCCCCAGTTTCAGGTAAGCCAATACCGAGATGGGTAATCCATATTCTCGTAAATAAGATCATCCTGTCGATGATAAACGTAGAACTGGGGCTGGTACTTGTCATTACCAATACCTCTCATATTGGCTCTTTATCAAACCTATACGGCGCGGCTATACACGTTGCGATGTTGCGATACGTCCAAAAAGAACAAAGTGCATCATTGCAGGTTAATTTGCACCAACGGTTGTTTTAAAAGACCGGCAAGGTCTATTTATTCGCGGCGCGTAGACGGAAGACTGCACACAGCGAGCGTAGCGATGCGACTACGGATGGTCAACGCGACGTCGCTGGATACCCGCAGCGCTTCGGCTGGCCACGTTGCGAGCCATAGCGTCAACTATCATGTTGGCCTGGGCCGACGGCGGTTACGCCGGTCGACTCGCTGAATCAGCGAACTCTATTCTGAGGCTGACGGTTTCGATCATCAGGTGCACCGACCATACTTCGGGATTGCCGTGATTCCGCGCCGCAGAACTGCCGAACAAACCTTCGATTGGATCGTCAAACATCGCCGGCGCGGCCGGGACCTTGCCCTAGGCCGGCAGACCCAACTCGCGCGTCCTCAACATCCATCGTCGTCCGATGAACACCCAACCCCGGCAGAATCCGAAGAACCGAAAATCTGCTCCAAACTGGATCGGGGCAGATTTTCTTTATTGGCTGGTGTCGATGGCTATCGAGTACCTCCGATAGGCGACTACGCGGCCTGCAACTGCAACCACAAAGCGTAGCGCTCAAATTCCACAAACTGTAGTTATAAAGTGGCACAAACTGTAGTCTTTGAACATGGAGTATCGGCCTCGAGTCGCTGATCAGCTTCTCAACGACCGTTTGACTTCCGCCGGCGCTGTTGTACTGGAAGGCCCGAAGGCGTGCGGGAAAACCTGGACCGCGCGCCAGTCCGCGGCCAGCGAAGTCCTGCTCGATGTCGACCCCAGTGCCCGCCATGCACTCGACGCCGACCCCGCCTTAATCCTCGATGGAGCACCGCCGCGACTTGTCGACGAATGGCAGATCGGCGGAACCCCACTGTGGAATCACCTGCGGCGGGTTATCGATGACCGGCAATCAGCCGGACAGTTCATCCTCACCGGCCCATCGACTCCGGCAGACGACGTGACGCGACATAGCGGGGCCGGGCGGTTCGCCAGGATCGCCATGCGCCCGATGTCGCTGTACGAGGTCGGCGATTCCACCGGCGAAATCTCTGTGGCCGGCCTCCTGGCCGGAGAGCACATATCCTGTCCAGACCCCGGACTGGGAGTACGAGACATCATCGATCGCATCGCAATCGGCGGTTGGCCCGCCAACCTGCGCAGCACCATCGACAGCGCACTGCAGCGCAACATCGACTACCTGGATCACGCACGCGAAGTCGATATCCCATCAATCTCTGGGCCGCGACGCGACCCCGAACGCCTGCGACGACTACTGACGTCACTGGCGCGGAACACCGCAACCGAAGTGAAGATCTCTGCGCTAGCGCGGGAAACCTTGGGCGACAACAAAACAGCACTCGCCCGAACCACTATCTACGATTACCTAGCCGCGCTGCAACGGCTGATGCTCATCGACGACGCGCCAGCTTGGTCAACACACCTGCGATCCAGGGCGACGCTGCGACAAGAACCCAAACGCCACTTCGTCGATCCTTCACTTGCCGTCGCCGCACTTGCCAGCACCCCGAAGCGGCTGCTGGACGATCTCCGTTTCGTCGGATTCCTGTTCGAGTCCCTCGTAGTGCGGGATCTGCGGGTACTGTCCGCACCCCTGCGCGGAACCGTTGCGCACTACCGCGACAGCAACGGCGTAGAGGTTGATGCCATCCTTCAGATTCCCGATGGGACATGGGGAGCCTTCGAAGTGAAACTCGGTCCCGGCCGCATCGACGAGGCGGCCGGGACCCTGCTGCGGTTCACTTCGACCATAGACACGGAGAAAATCGGTAAACCCGCCGTTGCGGGCATCATCACCACGGCAACCTACGGCTATACCCGCAAGGACGGAATCCAGGTGATACCCGTCGCCGCCCTACGCCCATGAAGCACACTAACCGCAATCGACGGGATCGTCGATCCAGCTCAACCACCTCAAGTCGGGTCGCAGGTGGCCAAGTCCCCCTCGGACACTTCGATGCGATCGACCATCGCCGGACACAATGGGAACGTATCGATATTGTTGGGTTGGAACGTAATACGTCTATAGCGCGCAACGCACTTGCGATCGCTCAGGGCTCTCAGCAGGGACTCGTGTCACCCCTATGCGCGCGGTGGAGCAATTGCAGCTGGGTCCGGCTCGCAAGCGCTCCAGGTGTTCAACCCAATGAGCTTGGGAATGCGTCGCCAGGAGACCGCAGCGAAGCCGCGAGGCAGGCAGCTGTCGCCTGACAGATCCCGGTCTCGGTAGCCAAAGCGACCACCGATTTACCCGATCGCAGCCGGACGACGATTTGCCGGCGCACCGACAACAAATACATACCGGGCATGTGACCTACCGATGATCACTTAGCCCTCAACTCTCACAACCGTGGATCAACAACACGGGTACAGATTGGGCGGATCAACCGATTGAGGTCAGGCCGGGTGGGTATCGATGCCGTCGAGCGTCTGAAGTGACTTGTTGAAGATGACGAAGTCGCACGGTGTGGCTAGGTGCGGAGCGAGATGAGGATAGTGGTCTTCAAATCTGCTTTGCCGGACCACTCGGTAGCCTTCCCGCTCATTCCATGCCGCCATAAAGACCTTGGAGTCGTGGGTCCAGTGCCGCGGAACGAGCAGCTCGATTTGCAGGGTGGTGAATCCTTCGCGCTGGAGCATGTCGACGACGAAACGACGCAACTCTCGACCTACCCCGATGCCCCGATGGTCGGGATGGCTCACCAGCAGTCCCGTCTCGGGCGGTACCCGAGTCCAGACGCTGCACTCGGATAAGGCCCACTAGGGCTCCGTCGATGTGGGCCGCGACGATCTGTCCGGCCAAGGTGAACTCGGTGACCTCCTCCAGGCTGGTACGAGCGGCGCCCGGCTGCCACAAGCCTTCTTCCGCTACCGCATACACCTGATTAACGAGGTCACGTAGTTGCTGCATCAGCTCTACGTCGTTGGCCGCCTCGGCAGGCAAAACCGCTACTTGTACCCGCGGGAACGGTGCCCGATCAGTCCCACTCAGCGCATTGGTCATCACCATTTGCCACACGATTCCACTGCGCAGGTACCTCCGTCTGTCTGTTTTGCGGAGAAATGCTCCATCTCACCTGCGGCGCCCCGATGCATCGTGAAAGTGTGCCGATAGCGAGCCACCGCAAACGCATTCGCGCCGATTACACCGCTATCACCTGTGGTGGCAGGTACTGGATTCGAACCAGTGTAGCTTTCGCGACGGATTTACAGTCCGTGCACGAGCGTCTCATCGTGTTGCTCATTGTGCCAGCAAGTAGCATTGACCTGGGATAACCGTGCGCGGCCGTCGCAGTGCGTCCTACCATGTCTCGCCTGATATGTGACAACGTTGTGACAACTTCGGCTGAACGCGAGCAGAGGCAATCACCGAAAAGTCGTTTGCTGTTCGATCGGTCGCGCAGCGCAAGGCCCTACCTGCGACCTCTGGGTGATGAGCGAACCAATCGCCGTCTTCCCCGCTGCGCCTGGTCTCATATGTACAGGGTCAGTGCAGCTCGCCCGTCTCGCAGTCTCGCCGCGTTGCGCTTGTTCGGATCGGTTCCACCATGTTCTGTTGCCAAATCCGTTGCCATTATCGAGCAGCAAGTGCAGCCGCCACTGAAGTGGCAGGGTGCAGTACAAAGCAGCCACCACGCCGTCTACCCCACGATCTTTGTAGCT
>JAIENC010000174.1 GCA_019751635.1 Mycobacteriaceae bacterium | reverse complement strand
GGCTAACCGCGGTAGAGCTCGACCCTGCAATGGCGCAGCGGTTACACCGTCTCTATGGCCAACGCGCGCACATCATCAACGGTGATGGCACCCAAACTGGTTTGCCCAGTGAAGATTTCAGCTCGGTGGTCTGTTTCACCATGCTGCATCACATCCCCACCGCACAGCTGCAAGATCGCCTGTTTGCCGAAGCCTTCCGACTGCTTCGGCACGGCGGCGTCTTCGCCGGTACCGACGGAGTGGCGTCATGGGGCTTCAAGATGTTGCATTTTCGCGACATCTACAACCCAGTTCCTCCCGAAACTTTGCCAAATCGGTTGCAAAGCATAGGTTTTACCGATGTTCACGTAGACGTTGACGGTGGCCGACAACGCTGGCGCGCACTCAAACCTTAGCGATCCGCACCCGCACGCCATCACCAATAGCCACCGCATCGACCGGATCAGCGAAGTCAAAACTGCTAGCCAGGATTTCACCGGCAATCAGTTCCTGGTGTGTGCGTGCCCAGTCGCGCCGTTCGGCGGGCACCGACATCACCACATGGATGCGGTCAGATACTTCCAAACCCGTCGACTTGCGCAGTTCTTGCAGTTCCCGAATGCGATCTTTGGCCCATCCTTCGGCTTCTAACTCCGGCGTCACAGTACCGTCTAGCACGACCAGGCCGGTGCCGCTAGGGAGCGCTGCGGTGGACTCCGGCTCAGCCGCCACCAACCGGGAGCTGTATTCGTCGGGCCGTAAGCTCACCGGACCCGCGGTCAAGGTGCCGTCCGGCTCAACAATGCCCGCACCGGCTTTAACCGCCTTAATCGCCGCCTGCACGTCCTTACCTAGTCGAGGGCCGGCCACCCGGGCGTTAACCGCAAGCTCAAAGCGTCCGTATTGATCAATGGCGTCGGTCAACTCAACGTTTTTAATGTTGAGTTCATCGGCGATCAGCTCGGTGAATGGCACAAGCCGTTGCGGATCGGCTACGGCTACGGTGAGTTGAGGCAGCGGCAACCGCACCCGTAGCTTCTTAGCTTTGCGCAATGAGGACGCTGTCGAACACACGTCGCGAACCTGGTCCATGGCAGCAACCAAATCGGGGTCAGCCGGCAGCTCCCCCGACTGCGGCCAGTCGGTCAGATGCACCGAACGCTGTCCGGTGATGCCCCGCCAGACCACTTCGGTGATCAGCGGCAGCAGTGGAGCGGCCAGCCGTGACATCACTTCGAGCACGGTGTGCAGGGTGTCGATTGCATCGGCATCTTCGGCCCAAAAACGTGAACGTGACCGTCGCACATACCAATTCGTCAATGCTTCAGTGAATCGCCGCAGCTGCTCGCAGGCCGCGGAGATGTCGCAGATGTCTAGTTCCTTGGTGAGATCAGCATGAAGCTCGGCAGCTTTAGCCAGAATGTATCGGTCCAGTACGTGCGACGAATTAGTACGCCACGTACCCACTTTCGGCGCGTAGAGGGTCAGAAAACTGTAGGCGTTCCAATACGGCAACAGCACCTGACGAACACCTTCGCGAATCCCCGGTTCGGTGACAACGAGGTTGCCGCCGCGCAGAATCGGTGAGGCCATTAAAAACCAGCGCATGGCATCGGAGCCGTCCCGATCGAATACTTCGGTCACGTCGGGGTAATTGCGCCGGGACTTGCTCATCTTCTGACCGTCGGAACCCAGCACAATGCCATGCGCTACACAGGTTTTAAATGCTGGGCGGTCGAACAGCGCAGTCGCCAGGACGTGCAGGGTGTAGAACCAGCCACGGGTCTGCCCGATGTATTCGACGATAAAATCTCCGGGGTAGTGGGTGTCGAACCAGTCGGCGTTCTCGAATGGATAGTGCACCTGAGCAAACGGCATGGAGCCGGAATCAAACCACACGTCAAGAACATCGGGGATACGACGCATCGTGGAACGCCCGGTGGGATCATCGGGGTTGGGTCGGGTCAGCTCGTCGATAACTGGTCGGTGCAGATTGGTTGGGCGAGTACCGAAATCGCGCTCCAGCTCGTCGAGACTGCCGTAGACATCGATCCGCGGATAACTCGGGTCGTCGGATATCCACACTGGGATTGGCGTACCCCAGTAGCGATTTCGTGAAATCGACCAGTCCCGAGCACCCGCTAACCATTTACCGAATTGGCCGTCTTTGACATGCTCGGGGTACCACGTGATCTGCTGGTTGAGCTCCACCATGCGGTCCCGGAACTGGCTGACCTTGATGAACCAGGAGGAAACCGCTCGGTAGATCAGCGGATTACGGCAGCGCCAACAATGCGGATAGGGATGCTCGTAGGTTTCGTGACGCACTAGCACCGCACCGTTAGCGGCCGCTGGACCGCTTTGATTCTTCAGATCACGGATGATTTGTGCGTTCGCCTCGAAGACCTGCTGCCCCTGATAGTCGGGAACGCTGGCGTCATAGCGGCCGCGGGCGTCGACCGGGGTCGCTGGCACAATGCCGACCGAGTCGGCGGTCGCCTTGTCATCCTCGCCGTAGCCTGGGGCCAGATGCACAATGCCGGTACCGTCTTGCGTGGTCACAAAATCGGCCGCGAGCACCTGAAACGCGTGGGCCGATTCCGGCCCGTCCTGAAAATAGGGGAACGGCGGCAAGTAATGCAGGCCGAGTAGTTGGCTACCTAAATAGGTGCCCAGCACCGTCGGCTCGTCACCGAGTTCTCGCGCATAGGCGTCGAGCCGGGCCTGAGCCAACACATAACGCTGATCAGCGATCTGCACCTGCACGTAGGTCACGTCCGGGTTGACCGCTACCGCCTGGTTAGCCGGCAAAGTCCACGGCGTTGTCGTCCAGATCAGTAGGTGAGCGCCGGCGAACTCACCATCTGTCACGGTGAAACCGACGGTCAGCGCGGGATCTTGACGACTTTGGTAGACGTCGTCATCCATCCGCAGTTCGTGGTTGGACAGCGGAGTTTCGTCACGCCAGCAGTACGGCAAAACCCGGTAACCCTCGTACGCCAGGCCGGCATCCCAAAGTCGCTTGAAGGCCCAGATCACCGACTCCATGTAACCGAGATCCAAGGTTTTGTAGTCGTTGTCGAAATCAACCCACCGGGCCTGGCGGGTCACGTAGTTCTGCCATTCGTCGGTGTACCGCAATACCGAGGTACGACAGACATCGTTGAACTCGGCAACACCCATCGCATCAATCTGGGATTTATTGGTGATGCCAAGCTGACGCTCGGCTTCAAGCTCGGCCGGAAGCCCGTGGGTATCCCAGCCAAAGCGACGCTCGACCTTGTAGCCACGCATGGTGCGATAGCGCGGCACAATGTCTTTGACGTAGCCGGTAAGCAGATGCCCATAGTGCGGCAGGCCGTTGGCGAACGGCGGCCCGTCATAGAACACGTACTCCGGCGCCCCGCCCGGGGGATCGTCACGGCGGTCAATGCTGGCCCTAAAAGTCTTGTCACTGGCCCAGTAATCGAGTACCTGAGCTTCTAGCGCGGGAAAATCTGGGGAGCCACCACTATGATCGGCGCCCAGTGCACTGCGTGGGTAGCGCGGAGAGGGGCTGTCAGTCATCGGTCTCCTGTGCCAGACTCGTCGGCACGGGGACGACGACACGCTGGATGCGCAGACGCCGCGGTACCACCCCGCTTGCCATGCTCACACACGGCCACTCATCAACAGGCTGTGACGGGCCTACCCGTTCGGTTCTACTGGGCCTTGCTGGCCGTTCTTCCGAAGGCTCCCCGGTGATAGCCGGATCGATACCGTTGGATGAATTCTACGGGTGATGGCAAATCCGCCGGTTAGCGCACTTCGAGCAGGCCGATACGCCATAGCGTCGCGTACAGCTGACGCATCGGCACCGCCAACAAGCACGCAGCGCCGTCGATTAGCGGATCCCTTCCGGCGCGCAAGGCCTGGTTGGCAAGGAGACAAGTCACCTTGCGGCCAGCCGGTGCCGGACTCGGGGCGGTCACCAGTGTCAGCCTCGGCCCACGGGTTACCGCTGTGACTTCTGTTGCTTGGTCGCACAATGCAGCGGTCATCGCCGCCTCCTACACGGAAATCGAAGGGTACTAAGGGATTTGATTGGTCCCATCCCACAACGGTTCCCCGCCCAGCAGGCTTGGCGGGCGGCGACTGGCGTTTCTTAAGCCACGAAGATCAGCGGGAAACGCCTGGCCGGCAACCGGTTTGGGACGAAACACGGCTCGGATATCGACCCGGACTATCGCTGGAACTCATTCGTCCCTCACCTCCTCGCGGTCATCGCATGCGCGGGTATCCGCACAAGTCATATGCAGCACAGGAGAGCCGAACCCAGCCAAGTCGACCTTGTCAGACCCTGCCGGACACCGCACCCCTCTCGTCAGAGCTTTGGCACTACACGACGTGTCCGAAACATCGGAAGCCACTTGGGCTCAACCCTTAAGCCGGGAGGAGCTGTCCTGACCCGGGGCGTCTTTCGACGTTGTGGGTCAGTGGCCTGTATTCGTGTAGACGCCTCACCTAACGAGGTGCTTACCCGACCGATGATCCACGATGCGGGGCGGCCGGTCAATTAACCCAGTTCAGCATGTCGCAATTGTGATGTTCTTCGGCAGAACTTGCCCTGCCCGGGCGGGGCGCACTCACCGCTGCACAAGCCGATCGAGACGCCCAACAGCGTCAATAAACTCCTCGACCATGTCCAGAACTACCGACCGCACCGGCCGAACCCGGTCCAAAGAACCCACAACCTGGCCAACGAAGTACGTCGCCAGCTCACGAGCTTGAGCACCCGACTGATTGGCAGCTAGGTTAATGCGTCGCTGCGATTCGCTGACCAAAGCGCTCTGCAGCGGCATGCCCAGCGGGTCGGGAGCATCGGGGGCATCCCACTCCTCGGTCCAGGCCGTGCGCAACATGCGAGCCGGTTTACCGGTCAATGAGCGGGACCGCACGGTATCCGAGGAGGTAGCAGCCAAGAATTTATCCTTGAGCACCGGGGAGGTCTCCGCTTCCTCAGTGACCAGCCACACCGAACCACACCACACCCCTTCGGCACCCAACGCTAAAGCCGCAGCGATCTGGCGGCCGCTGGCAATCCCTCCGGCTGCCAGTACCGGGAGAGGATTGACGGCATCAACGATTTCCGGGACAAGCACCATTGTTGTCACCTCTCCGGTGTGCCCGCCAGCTTCAGCGCCTTGAGCCACAATCAGGTCGACACCCGCTTGCGCGTGCCGCCGAGCATGGTGGGTGGTGCCGGCGAGGGCGGCCACCACAACGTCGTGTTCGTGAGCACGCGTAACCAGCTCAGCCGGGGGCGGGCCAAGCGCACTGGCAATCAACCGAATGTCATGGGCAAACGCCACATCGAGTAGCGGCTGGTACCCCAGTGGCGAAACACTGAGTCCACCACCAACCCGGCGGCTCTCCTGATCGGTCGACGGCATGACGCCGTACCGGGTCAATATCTCGTCGACGAATACCCGGTGCTCCTCGGGGAGCAGGTCCTGCATCCGCCCGGCATCGATACCCCCCTGCTCCACGCCGACATACCGCGGAGGCAGCAGCAGATCAACCCCGTACGGCTTACCGCCCGTCTGCTCCTCAATCCAGGTCAGCTCTGCTTCCAGTCGTCGAGGACTGTGCGCAACAGCACCCAAGACACCGAAGCCGCCCGCGTTGCATACCGCTGCCACCACATCGCGACAGTGGCTGAATGCGCAGATAGGGAACTCAACGCCGAGCATTTCGGCGACCGTCGTTCGCACGTCCAGGACGCTACTGAGATCTTGAACGATGCGTCAATCGCATTCGATAAGCTCCTGGGCCATGGCCGAGCCATTGACCCGACTGACTGACCAGCAGCAACACGAACGTCGTCAGGCAGTGCGCGACCTCATGCTTCAAACACCGTATATCGCAGGGCTCGGCGTCGTGTTCGAACGCTACGAGCCCGACCACGTCACCATGCGGCTCCCCTACCGCGCCGATTTGACCAATGACGGAACGTACTTTCATGGCGGAGTCATCGCGTCGGTAATCGATACCGCAGGCGCCGCCGCAGCCTGGTCAAACCACGATTTTACTCGGGGCATCCGCGCCTCGACTGTCGCCATGAGCATTCAGTACACCGGAGCCGCCAAGCGTTGCGATGTGATCTGCCATGCCCGCACCACACGACGGCGTAAAGAGCTTATCTTCACCGAGATCACCGCGACCGACACCGACGGCAACATCGTTGCCCACGCTGTCCAGACCTACCGGATCGTGTGAGATGGGCGTCACTATTACCGCACTTGTCGCGTAGCACAGTGTGCGAGATCACCCACCTTTTTTGTAGGTAAGGACCGATTTCTCCACACACAACGAATCAAACGGCTACGCTGATCACTTCATCAAATGGATTTCAAATAGAGATTGGTTTGGATGTTGCGGTCACCAGCGCTACCCACGATCTTGCCTGTCCGGCAGCTAAGTGCTACCGGACAAAGGTCTGTGCGGTCTATGGCGACATTCGCATCTGCGCAAGTGGACTCGGTGACATTAAACACTAACGGCATTGCAGTCTTCCTGAACAGCAGGGGATGGCGGATAAGGAGACGACGTTGTTCATAGGCTCAGGTACCGTTCGAGTCGGCACAATCTACGACTGGGCTCCAGGCGAAGGCTCGGTCGTCACATGGCAGGCCTCGTCCGCATCACGCGCCAAAGCGCAACAGGCACCGATCAGCACCGTGCCAGTCGGCTACATGCAAGCCCAACATATCCGAGGCTTTTATGAATTCGCCGAGCGTGGTCTCGAGTATTCGCGGCTGCTCATGGGGTCGTGGGATGTGCCCGGGCGCTGCGATATCCGCGCTATGACGTATGTCCTGAATACCCACCTGCGACGCCACGATACTTACCGCAGCCGGTTCGAATACACCGACAACGGAAAGATCATTCGCCGTACTATCACCGATCCCGCCGATATCGATTTCGTCCCGACCAAGCATGGCCAGATGACGCAAACCGAATGGCAAGAACACATACTGGCGACCCCCAGCCCACTGGAATGGGATTGCTTTAACTTCGCCATTATTCAACGGGCGGATCATTTCACCATGTGCGTGGTGGTTGATCATCTCCATGCAGATCCCATGCTCATGGGCGTGCTGTATCTGGAAAGCTACGCAACGTATTCGGCGCTGGTAGCCGGTGCCGCGCCGACACCGCTACCACCGGTGGGCAGCTTCGACGACTACTGCGTCCGGCAACAACAGCGACTCTCCACACTGACCCTGGAATCCCCGCAGGTACGCAGGTGGATCGAGTTCGCTGAAAACAACAACGGAACCCTGCCCGATTTCCCCTTGCCACTCGGTGATCCATCAGTTCCTTGCGGTGGTGATGTGATAGTCACCCGGCTCATGGACCAAACCCAGACCACCCAGTTCGAAGCCGCCTGCACACGAGCCGGAGCCCGCTTGAGCGGCGGCATGTTCGCCTGTGCCGCACTCGCGCAATATCAATTAACCGGCGCGGAGACGTATTACGGACTTACCCCAACCGACAACCGCAGCACTCCAGCGGAGTTGATGACAACAGGCTGGTTCACCGGCGTCGTTCCATTTACCATTCCGGTCGACCCGACGTCTTTCGAAGAGACAGTCCGCGCCGGGCAGATGTCCTTTGACGGGAACATGGATCTGGCCGGCATACCGTTCGACCGTATTTTGGAACTAGCGCCTTGGCTCCGACGCCCCGGACCAGACTTCACCATGATCAATTACATGGACGCGGGACTTCCGCCTTTCTCCGCTATGGTGACTTCGCAATTGAGCGGCGTTAACGCAGCTACTTATTGCGACGGCAAGACCCCTGCCCATGTTTACATGACGATAGGCCGCCTCTTCGATGAGACTTCATTAGCGGTATTTTTCCCGAATAATCCGATTGCCCGCGAGTCGGTTAACCGCTATATCGACGCAATGAAATCAGTGTGCTATCGGGTTGCCGAAGGCCGCGAAGCTGTTACGCAGCTGCGTAATGTCGCCCAGGCCGGACTGCGTTGATATTGGCTGCAACGCAGCAATGCAAAGGATATGCAGAGAATTTCGGTGTAACCTAAACGGGTGTCACCGGAAATGGACACATCAGAGATATCCCGAGCTGAGGTAAGCCGCGCTGGCGCAATCCTGCGGCGGTTAAGTCCCGGTCCCCGTTTTCGGCGACTGGCGGCTAGGGGTGGCATCTTCCCCTTACTGGGCGGTCTCGTCGTGCGCTGGCCGCTTATTGTCATTGGGTTCTGGATTGCGCTGGCGGCCTTCCTGTCCTTGACTTTCCCACCGCTACCAGTAGTTGCCGCAAAAAACCAGGAAAATCCCCTACCGGATGACGCACCGGTCCTGGTCACCGCCAAACGGATGGCCGAGGCGTTTCATGACAGCGCCACCGGCTCCATCTTGATGATTATTCTGACCGATGAACATGGGCTAGGCCCCGCCGATGAACAGACATACCGGCAACTGGTTGACAAACTGTATCAAGACAAGCAAGACAACATGTCGATCCAGGAATTCATCAGCACCCCTCAATTACGGGAGGTCTTGGCCAGCAAAGACAATAAAGCCTGGAATTTACCCATCACCTTTCCCGGTGATTTAGGCGCGCCCGCCACCCAAGCCGGTTTTCACCACGTTGCCGAGATCGTGAAAAAGACGACCGCGGGAACTAGCCTAACGGCGCATCTCACCGGACCCGTCGCCACCATTGCTGACGTCACTGCCATCGGCCAAGAAGACGTGCATCTGATCGAAATCGGCACCGGGCTCATGGTGCTGATCATTCTGCTGCTTGTCTACCGAAACGTCATCACCATGTCGGTGCCGTTAATCACGATCGGGATATCACTGGCGACGGCGCAAGGAGTGCTGTCCGGGCTCTCCGGCATAGGGCTCAAAGTCAATACCGAGACTCTGGTCTTAATGAGCGGCGTCATGATCGGAGCAGGAACCGACTATGCGGTCTTTCTGATCAGTAGGTATCACGACTACGTACGCCATGGCACGGACTCCGACGACGCGGTCAAGAAGGCGTTGACGTCCATTGGGAAAGTAATCGCCGCCTCGGCCGCCACCGTCGCTATCACATTTCTCGCGATGATCTTCTGCCAATTGAAAGTATTTGCTGAGGTCGGACCGGCAATCTCGATCGCGATCCTGGTGGCGTTTCTGGCTGCAGTGACCGTACTGCCCGCCATCCTCGTGCTCTGCGGACGCCGCGGCTGGATCAAGCCGCGCCGCGAGTTGACCACGCGATTCTGGCGACTATCCGGAATACGCACCGTACGACGTCCCCGGATCCATCTGGTCGGAAGTCTGATCGTGCTGGTCACCCTCGCCAGCTGCGCCACCTTGGCCCATTTCAACTACGACGATCTCAAGACGCTGCCGGAATCGGTGGATAGCGCTGCGGGGTATGCCGCAATTGATCGCCATTTCCCGCAGAATGCGATGAGCCCAGAGGTCCTGTTCATCCAGTCATCCCGAGACCTGCGGAAACCGGCAGCGCTTGCCGACCTTGAGCAGATGGCTAACCGGGTAAGCCAACTGCCCAACATCATTATGGTGCGAGGTCTAACCCGACCAACGGGTGAGCCGTTAGAACAAACCAAATTGTCCTTCCAAGCCGGTGAAGTTGGCGGCAAACTCGACGACGGCGCCCATCAGATCAAAGATCACGGGGGTGACCTCGACAAACTCGCCAATGGCGCTAACCAGTTAGCCGGCGCACTGGCCGATGTGAAAAGCCAAGTCAATCAGGCCGTCGCCAGTCTGAGTCCCTTGTTGGGCGCGTTGTCCTACATGGAGGGCGTGATGGGCTCCGATAAAACCCTCAACGACCTCGATAAAATGGGCAAACTCGCCGGTAACATGCGCTCGCTCGGTGATGCTCTTAGCGCCAATCTCGCCGGCATCGAAGACATCATCGGTTGGGCCAGTCCCCTGTTGGCCGCACTGAATGCCAGCCCGATCTGCAGCGCTGACCCCGCTTGCGTCAGCTCCCGAGCAGATTTACAGCAGTTGGTTACCGCGCGCAACAACGGAACCCTTAATTCAATCGCTGGCCTGGCCACTAGCCTGCAATCAACCCAAGATTTTCAGACCCTCGGCACCACCGTACGCAACCTGCGCAACGCACTCAATAAAGCCCAAAGCGCACTGCAGTCTGTTAATGGCTTGCAGGCCAAAATCACCGCACTGCAGCAAGGCGCGAACCTCCTCGCCGACGGCAGCCGACAATTGGCCGACGGTGTGCAAGAGCTGGTCGACCAAACCAAAAATATTGGCGCAGGGCTCAACGAAGCATCTGAATTCCTGCTAGCCATGAAGCACGACGCCGGTAAATCATCCATGTCCGGCTTTAATATTCCTGCACAATTCCTGGCCGCAGACGATTTCAAGAAAGGTGCCCAAATTTTCATATCTCCAGACGGGCACGCAGCACGCTACTTCATACAAAGCGGACTCAATCCATTTACCACCGCCGCCATGGATCAAGTCGATACCATCATCCGCGCAGCAGAATCAGCTCGACCAAATACAGAATTATCAGACGCCAAAATATTGCTCGCAGGAGTTCCGACCGGACTCCGCGACACTCGCGACTACTACAACGGTGACATTCGATTCATCGTCATGGCAACCGTGTTCATCGTATTTTTAATCCTCGTCGTTCTACTGCGAGCATTGGTCGCACCGCTATACCTCATTGGATCGGTGCTTATTTCATACTTATCCGCACTGGGAATCGGCGTTATTGTTTTTCAACTAATACTCGGAAAAGATTTGCATTGGAGCCTGCCCGGGCTTACTTTCATACTATTAGTTGCAGTTGGCGCTGATTACAATATGCTACTTATTTCCCGAATCCGAGATGAGTCGCCGCATGGCGTCCGAGTAGGAGTCATCCGGACCGTCGGATCGACCGGCGGGGTGATCACATCCGCCGGACTGATTTTTGCCGCGTCGATGTTCGGGCTGCTCTTTGCCACTATCAGTACCATGGCCCAAGCCGGCTTCATCATCGGAATCGGGATTATGCTTGACACTTTCCTGGTCCGCACCGTTACGGTGCCAGCGCTGGCCGCCATGATTGGTCAAGCGAACTGGTGGCCGTCACGCTTAGGGCCTGGCGCCAATAAGCGGCCAAGCTGGGGCCAGCGAATGCAAAGCCAGCTGACCCGGCTACTTTACGTGCGGATTTTGCGTCGGCAAGCATCCGCGGGTCATGCAACGCAGGCACCCAACCCTCGTCGCAAAGCAGAACAAAACGCGATTGCGCTAGACGATGAACCAGCTCGACAATTCGCCAGTGCACACTCCCCGGTAACGCCCGCCGCAGCGGCAAACGGCGGTAATGACAAATCCTTCATCAATCGCTTCGCCACCCACCCATTACCACTGTTCGACCCCTTTGGCCCGCTATATCAGCCCAGCGCGGATCTACCAGAGAAAACATCAAGTTATTCCACCAATACCGACGGCCATGCGCTACCGCTATTCGGCCCTCATGCTCAACCATGTCAACCGAGCAACGACACCGAAGAAACACCATCGAACTATTCATCCAGTATTATCGGAAACGGCATAAATCCCAGCCACGCATTACCATTGTTCGGCAATAACTAGACTTCTATGCGTAGGAAATTATTCTCTCGATATCGTTTTACGCAATCCGACCACCTGACCTTACCGGGCTCTTCGTAATTCAGAGTGCATTGATGAGTGCGTGTAGGCAGCCGCTGTGTAGGAGTGAGCGGATGCGGTAGT
>JAIENC010000202.1 GCA_019751635.1 Mycobacteriaceae bacterium | reverse complement strand
TGAAAAATATCAGTCAAACTATGCAAAATGAGTTGGACGATCAAGCAAATTTACTCGATGACTTAGGTAGGGAAATGGAAACAGCTGATTCTAAAATGGGAACAGTTATGAAAAAGCTTAACAAAGTTCTTCATTTGAGTACCGGTAATATTTTCACCCGCGTGCGTATCAGCACACTGATAAATATCGGCAGCCGCACGTAGTTTCGTGGCTAATTCAGCAATCGCTTTTTGGACAGCCTCACACGCATCCTGGCGTGCATCTTCGGCTCGGGCAAACGCCGCATTCGAAGGCTCGCTGAGCATGCCATGACTCAACCAGACGGCAGCCGTAAAACCGGAGCGCCCTTCTCCGATGCAGAATCCGCCGCAGCCGCCGCATCAGTCTGCGCGCCAGCCAAGGCCTGTAAGTGCTCTGATCGGACGGCGATTTCCATAAACCGATCTCCTTGCAATGAGATGCCTCGCACCTAGATCCCCTGGTTCACTGCGGTTTCCACCCCGTTGACAACCTCCGATCGAGCCGGACTGACTCCACTCTCAATCAGACCCTTTTCGGCTACCGGTACGGCAATCGCGGTAGCTAATTCGGGTGGGGCAATTTCGGCGTCTTCTGCCACTGCAGAGGCAGTCGGAACAATCGCCGGGCGTCGTCGAACTGGCTGCTCCGGCCGACCAACCAGATTCAACAATTGTACGGCGTAGCCAGGGGATTTTGCGGCACGCTTGGCGATGGCAGTCCAATCGAACGAGGCAGGCACCGAAGACGATGCTGCTTCCAGCCGCGTCGGCACGCTCTCCGTAGATGCCATGCCACTCAGCGTGACACCCGCAGAGGACGGCGCCGAAAATTTTGCCAGCGTCACCCCAGGATCGAGATCTTTATATTGATCAGTCACATCGTCAACAAAAACTGCTACGTGACTATACGATGACATCACTATTAAAAATGCTCCGATGGCAGAGAAAAAACACCAAACCCGCCAAATATAATACCGAAAATTTTCGCCGACGACCCATCAGTGATCGCCATATATGCCTCAATAAAACATGCAATAATACATAGGTCTTTCAACAAACCCATCATTGCACGAATTTGGCTTACATTTTCACCATGCTGGTTTGCGCAGGTGGCCAAATCGTTGTCTAACTCGGCCAGATCCGAAACAGCACGGCTAAGCCTCGTGACTTGGTTGGTATAATTTTGCGCCGCCACACCCCGCCAGTTGCCATTCGGGATGACCGCCTCTAACTGCTCGCTAAGTTCGGCAAACTGCTTCGAACTGTCCCTAAGGTTATCCCCTAGATAAGCCCGGCCCAGATCCAAGCATTAATTGAAGAAATTCGACCGCGAGATAACCCTTAAAGGCGTAACACGCGGTCATGGTACGCGGTTCGCCATAATATAATTTCCGAAGATCCCTAGCAATGATAATGGTTGCCACCAAATCCGCAGCAGCATTAGACGATACAGATGCCAGATAATACGGATCATCGGTTCGAATAAAGAAACCGAAATTGCCCTCGGGACTAGCGGCAAGGAGAGTTTGACCTATGCCCGCAAAAGCGACAGCCAACATGGCGGCAGCTTTATATGGATCCATCTGCACTCCCTAAGACGCTCGATAATCAAGTTGATTACTACAGGATGGCAAGTCTTGCAGCTTTGCGGCCACAGCAACGCACAATGTTGCCGAACAGCACCGCCAACCTGAATTTTTCACGAGCTTCACCTGATGCGATGTCCCGTTGATCCAAGGCCGCTCTGTCCACCAACCTGACGGCCGCGCTAGCCGATGACGCCGAACACCGGCTACGCGCTCAAAGTAAGTGAAGCACGCCGACAATAAGTCGTAAGCGCATGCTTCCTATGCTAGGATAGCAACGTCTTTCCAGGCCATAGATATCGCCCAGCAGGTCAAGACGTCGCATCAGCAACCAACTGCTCATGGCATATCCCCCACCACTAGCACTGGCATTAACACACTGCCGCTTACCGCTAGACGACTGACCAAAACTCTTGATTTTGGAGATCGCGATGACAGCTCCCAACCCCATTGACGAAATCGAGCACATCGAACTCCCGGACATTAGACACCATGGGACAGCGGGAAATCCGGCGCGCGTCCATCCATATGCGCCAGTCCACGACGCATTCGACGATGGCATGCCACGTAACTGGGATGCCATGTCCGGGGAAGAAAGACGTGCATTATTCCAAGCACGGATGCAAGCGCTGCGCGACGACGAACTTGGCCGCGCCTTGCGTCGCGACCAAATGGTGGAGCGGATTATGGACCCACTGGTCCATGCGAATATAGAACACCTGGTGTTTGAAGAAGCGGCGGAACGTGCCGCCGCACGACAGGCTCAACTCCGGGAATGTTGCGCCCGCCACAGCGCAGCCGTAGTAGCAACGCTGATGGCCTTGGCAGGCCTGATCACCCTTATTGTTTCCGAAACTGGTTCCGGACAACCTGACCCGGGTAATGGATTTCAGGACCGTTCTGCACAGTTACGCGACGATGCCGCAGAAAGGCTGCAGAGTGCACGTCCAACATACTGGTGTTGGTCCGGCGCTACAGCAACGCACTATGAAGACAGGACCGGGGAACAGCAAGCGCGAGTGACGGCCGTCGCCGCGGCTGATCTGCAGACCGCAGCAGCCGTCGCCAATCAGGCCGATCAGGTCGAACAGTCACGCCGCACTCTCGAGGCCACCATGGTTGCCCTTGTTGGGGGAATCGCGGTGGTCAAGGTGTTAGACGCAGGTTGGCAAGCAGCGATAGCCGCTGGATCTCCCGCTGCGCCGGCATTGGGGATGCTGCTATTGACCCTTGGTGCGTGTTTTGCGTTGGCCGCAATCACCGCGACCATCGCAGTACTCATTGAGATGGACAAGGTGGCCAAACTCACAAAGGCAGCCCTCCATGCCGTCACAACCACCTACCAGTCGGTTGTCGACGATGTCGCGGCTAGGGCAGTTCGGTGTGCATCAGCATCACGTCGTATGCCGACCACAGCGACAGGTTGAAGTACAAGTCTTTACCGGTAGACCACGGATGAATCATCGGTGCGTAGATGCCACCCGGCATTTGGAACGACGATACGAGCAACTGCTCTGGCCCCCAGGGGCCTTGTGGCGCTGGGGCCGTCCTGGCCACCACGTCGTTCCACGCATTGCCGTAAAGCACCAGGTATTGCTTGAGATAGCTGTTGTATTGGGCGGACATTTCGCCGACCGGCCCCGGGATAACCGGTGTGGCGGCACCCGGATTGTTGCGTACCCAAGACCCATTCCCGTCCGAGTTCCAATATTCGTACTTGGTGACATCGGGGACAGCGTGTTCTGGAACCCGCGCCAGATAAGCCGCGCCGGCACGTGCAGCTGGAGTCCCAAACGAGTAGACGTAACCATCGCCGGGCCGCATGAACGCCGCTTGCTGGAAATTCTCATTTCCGGCAACGTACCGGGCACCCGGGACGCTATCTGGTGCAGGGGTACGGACGCTGCCGGGGTAAATTCCCCAGTTTTGACCATTGTCCGGGGACACGGCGATAGCTGAGTAATTTGTTGTCCATTCACCATCGCGGACCCATTGTTTGATGGACATAAAATTGATGTATTGCGTCTTTCCGACGGAGATACCGGCGGTCGGAATCATGCCCTCCTGGGGTGCCCACTTGAGACCGGGGAGGATTTGCTTAGCAAATCCTGGACGCCGTACCGGTGCGCCGGAATATTTATCGGAGGCCACACCTGGCGCCACCGTGATTCCGTGCGACAGATCATGTTCTTGACTACGAAACAAGGTGTTGTAGCGCCATTGCTGACCTGCTGTTTTGCAGTAGCCGAAAGTATCGCCGAACGCCATCAGCACCTGATGGTTAACCGGATCGCCATTGTCCCAGGCAATTCCAAGATCGGTTCCGGAGATCCCGAATCGTTCCAACGTGTGGTTTGGGCTGTTGGGTCCGGTGACCCAGTCGACAACCGATGTCGGGGCCCCCGCGAGCGCGGCGGGTGGCGCCGGCGCCGGTGCCGGTGCCGGTGCCGGCACAGCGATGGCCGCGTTCGGACTTAGCTGAGCCGCATTAGGGGATGGTTGATTGGCCGCGCCAGGCGGCGTGGGCGCGGGCGGTACAACCGCTGCTTGATGTTGCAGTGGTGCGGAGTAATGCGTACTACTCGGATTCAGTAATGCGGCTATTAACGGGCCCAGCTTGGGCAGCGGAGCGTGCTCATTGGCACCGTGCGGTCTGCGCCCGGTCAACGTTTGAGGGCGCGGCATGGGGTTGGTGGGCAACGGCGCAGCGGCTGCGGGTGGGGGCTCAATATTTGCTTCGGGCGCACCACAAGGTAAAGCGGCCGCCGGCGGCGCCGGACCTACCGCGACGATGAGACCGATAGCGGCCGCCGCGGCCACCGATATCGATACAATTCGAGGAAACGCCGACATGTCACACCTTCCAGGGGCGGGACGTCGCAGTGATGTCCGCAGTTAGCTGATGTGACGATAGTGACCTCTGGTGCTGTTGTGATCACGGTTCTGCCGATAGGTATGCATCCGTAATCACGCTGCAACCTTCGGCTCACCGCTGCAGCCCAGGCTGTAGGCGCCAGGAGCTGTCCTGTCAGCGCACCGGATCTTTGCGGGCTTTCACCGGTCCAGTGTTTGGTGGCGGTTGCAAAAGATTGCCGCGCAGGCTACCTCGCGTAGTGCGGATAGCCACCAGGACCCAGGTGAAAAGCAAAAGCAGATAAGCGATAGCAGCGCATACTTTAAACGCCGGTACATGGGTGTGCCCGGCAAGCTGCGAGGTGCCGGTAACGAAGGTGCCCACCGGGAACGTCAGGCTCCACCAGGTCAGCGCAAACGGCATGCCACGTCGCAGTGTGCGCACCGTCAGCGAAGTGGCCAACGCGATCCATAACACCGCAAAACCCCAGACGGGGACTCCGTAAAGAATCGCGAACGCGCGCATGTCTTGGGCAAAATCATGATCGATTGCCAAACTCGCGTTAGCCCCCAAAAGCCCTGCCGCCGTGATGGATTGGCCTAGTGGCCCCAACACGATCCACAGTGTCGGCACCCTCGCGGTGCCCGAGACGCCGTACAGAGTGAGCCGGCTCCAAATCATCGCGATGATGTTCAGGGAAGCCACCAGCGATAACCCAAACATCGCGTAGCAGCCGTACAGCATGGTCTGACGCCCAAATCCCGGCGCCATATGTGAGATCAGAAGCGCCCCCGTCGCCGCGGAGACCATGGGCGGCACCACCGGCATCAACCATCCCCCGAAGGCGGCATCGGGCTCGACCTGGTACTGGGTGAACATGAGGAAGGGGATGCTGACCGCGGTAAATAACCCGCCGATTGTTCCCCCAGTCCATAGCACCCAATCCAGGTCCGTGGCCAAGCGTTCGCCAATGAAATCCTTACCTACCAGCACAGCCCCCGCCCCGACCGTCAGCAACGCCATGGGCGCGGCACCGTAAAAATGGGCCATCTGCGGATTTCGAGCGTGATCGCGGGCCACAGTCGGATGGCGCAACCAGTGTCCGCCAACCATCACCACAAGAACCGTCAGCAGGAGCGCCGCTATCGCCCACACCACTTCGGTGAACGTACGCAAACCCGGCACGTGGACGGGCAACGTCGCGCCCGCAGTGGCAACAATCCCGGTACCCATTACCGAGGCAAACCAGTTCGGTCCGATATTTCCCAGCACCTCGACGCGTGACTGTAGCGACGATGCGTCGTCCGATCCTTCTGCGGCCATAGTTGACAAACCCTACTACCGTCAACGCAGACGTCGAGTGCGTATCTATTTGCGCCTCGCGAGAGCAAATATTAAGCCGAGCTTTTGGAAAAGCCGGGAAGTCGCGTGTAGGTTGCTGGCGAGGTGAACAGGAGCCCTGGTGACCGTTATCAATTACGCGTACATGGTCTGCTGGCGACTGCATCAGGCTTCCAGCATCACCTACTCGCCAGCGGCAACCTGCTATCGCGATAGGGCCACCAGCACGCCATGACGACTACGCCTCCCCCACCAGCCCCAACCTCGATAAACCCGGCAACCGAAAACTCGGCTGCCGGACTAGTGCCCAAGGGCTTAGCCGTGGGCAAGGTGAACACCATCTCCGGTGCAATTCTCGGCATCGCATGTGTGGCGCCCGGCTATACCTTGACGGCCAGCATCGGCCTGATTGTTGCAGCGGTTGGGCTGAAAACCCCAGCAATATTTATCTGCGGTTTTATTCCTATGTTTTTGACCGCCTATGCCTATCGCGAGCTGAACAACGACTCCCCTGACTGCGGAGCATCTTTCACCTGGTCCACCAAGGCTTTCGGACCATATGTGGGCTGGATGTGCGGGTGGGGCATGGTTATTGCGACAATTATTGTGCTATCAAATTTAGCGTCGGTCGCGGCACAATTTTTTTACCTCTTCATCGCAGAATTGATCCATAAACCCTGGGTCGCGAGCTTGGCGGGGAACACCTGGATTGACATCGGCACCACACTTGCCTTCATTGCCCTGGCTACCTGGGTCTCCTGCCGCGGCATTCAAAGCAGTGAGCATGTGCAATCCGTGCTGGTCTGCTTTCAGCTGGTGGTGCTTATCGGGTTTGCGGTGGCCGCGATTGTTGGCGCCCAACACGGCAGCGGTCAAGCCAACCTCAGCTTTAGCTTTGATTGGCTCAACCCCTTTGGCGGGTTGCTCATCAAAGCAGGAATCATTGGCGTTACCGGATCCATTTTCGCCTTTTGGGGCTGGGACACCTGCCTGACGCTGGGTGAGGAATGCACCAATCCCAAAAAGGTGCCAGGACGTGCCGGCATGCTGTGTGTTGCGACCATTCTGCTCACCTATCTGTTGGTGAGCGTCGCGGTGATGATGCACGCTGGCGTGGGCAAGGAAGGGCTTGGCTTAGGCAATCCCGACAACGCGGAGAATGCTTTTGGCGCGCTAGCCAGACCGGTACTCGGGCCCTGGGGCAGCCAGCTGCTCTTTTTAGCCATTCTGGCGTCGACGGCCTCCAGCTTGCAAACGACATTTCTTCCCGCGGCGCGCTGCATGCTAGCCATGGGGGCCTATCAAGCTTTTCCGAAGCGCTTCGCTGCGGTGAACCCACGCAGCCAAGTGCCTGTCTATAGCACTGTGGCGGCTGCCGTAACAACGGGAACGTTCTACGTTGTCGTGTCCTTATTGTCCGAGCGGGTCTTGCTGGATACCGTTGCGGCTCTGGGCATCCTGGTCTGCTGGTACTACTGCATCACCGCCTTCGCCTGCGTCTGGTACTTCCGTAAAGTCATATTCAAAAATCTGCACAACGCACTGTTTAAGTTCTTATTCCCGTTACTGGGCGGAACCACGCTGCTGGCAATCTTTGCCACTTCTGTTCAGGAGAGCATGGATCCCACGGCCGGCAGCGGTGCATCCATCGCGGGCATCGGGCTGGTCTTCTACTTGGGATTTGGCATCTTGCTTTGTGGCGTTGTGTTGATGGTGGTGATGCGGATACGCCGACCCGATTTCTTTGCCGGCCGGACGCTGACGCGATCCACGCCCACTCTTCACTAATCCCTTCACGAAACAATTCAGGAAGCGACTGGTCATGTCAGAAAAGAAGGTATTCCACAACATTATTGGTGGAAAAATTCAGCCGGCGACAGCCGGGCAACGGACAGATATCGTCAATCCATCCACCGGCGAAGTCTATGCTTCAGCACCGAACTCCTCGGCCCAGGATGTCAATGAGGCGTTCGCCGCGTCGGCTCAAGCATTTGAAACATGGCGCTGGTCCACTCCCAGCGAACGGCAACGTGCGTTGCTCAAACTCGCCGACGTTATCGAGGAAAACGCCGAAGAACTCGTCGCGATCGAGAGCGAAAATACCGGTAAGCCCATCGCCTTGACGATGTCGGAAGAGATTCCCCCGATGGTCGACCAGATTCGGTTTTTCGCCGGTGCGGCCCGCGTTCTTGAAGGTCGCTCTCAAGGCGAGTACATGCGGGGTTTCACGTCGTCGATTCGTCGCGAACCAATCGGACCAGTGGCCCAAGTTGCGCCTTGGAATTACCCGATGATGATGGCGGTCTGGAAGTTCGCGCCGGCACTGGCCGCCGGCTGCACTGTGGTGCTTAAGCCATCCGAGACCACACCGGCTTCGTCCTGCTGGATGGTGGAGAAGATGCAAGAGATCTTTCCGCCGGGGGTCTGCAATGTGGTGTGCGGTGACCGTGACACCGGCGCTGCACTGGTCGCTCATCCAGTGCCACAGATGGTGTCAATCACGGGGTCTACCCGGGCCGGCATGGCCGTAGCAGCCAGTGCGGCCAAAGATCTCAAGCGAGCTCATCTCGAGCTTGGCGGCAAGGCCCCCGTGCTCATTTTCGACGACGCAGACATCGAAGCGGCCGTCGAAAGCCTCACTGCAGCAGGCTATTTCAACGCAGGCCAGGACTGCACAGCAGCCACCCGAATGATCATCAGCGACGGCATCTACGACGAATTTTTGTCGGCGATGTCTGAATCGGTGCGCAATACCAAGACTGGCTACGACCCGGCGGACGCCGACATTTTATTCGGGCCCATCAACAACGCCGATCAGCTGGAACGCGTCACCAGCCTCGTGTCCCGCGCACCAGCTCACGCCCGAATTCTCAACGGCGGCAAGCGGAAAGACGGAGCCGGCTTCTTCTATGAGCCCACCTTGATTGCCGATCTAGAGCAGGACGACGAACTGATCCAGACCGAGATCTTCGGTCCGGTGGTCACCGCTCAGCGATTCAGCGGCGAAGAGCAGGCTTTGGCAATGGCCAACGGCGTTAAATATGGGCTTGCCGCCTCGGTATGGACCACAAATGTCGACACCGCAGCGCGGATGTCGGCGCGGCTAGACTTCGGCTGCGTGTGGATCAACACGCACATACCGCTGGTGGCCGAGATGCCGCATGGCGGCTTCAAACACTCCGGCTATGGCAAGGACCTATCCATGTACGGGTTGGAAGATTACACCCGGATCAAACATGTCATGCACTACCACGGATTTGAAGGTTAAGACGGACAGCTATATGTCAGAGTTGGATCGCCGACACATGATGCTGGCGACCGGAATGGGTTTGCTAGCAACGATGATTGCTGTGCCGCAGGCCGAAGCCGCCCCGTCGTCCCCTGGTCAAAACGGGCCGTATCTGTTTCAGGACGATTTCGACGGCCCAGCCGGTTCCGCGCCTGATCCAGCGAAATGGACGGTCGCGCGAGCCCGCGAGCACATGCAGGATCCGACTTTTTGGGAACGCCCCGAAAACGTCGGGCAATACCGCGACGACCGCCGAAATGTATTTCTGGACGGCCACTCCAACCTTGTGCTGCGCGCCGCCAAGGACGGCAATATCTACTACAGCGGCAAGATTCACAGCCCATGGCGAGGCGGAATTGGTCATATCTGGGAAACCCGGATAAAACTCAACTGTCTTACCGCAGGGTGCTGGCCGGCCTGGTGGCTGTCCAACGACGATCCCGTACACGGCGGTGAAGTCGACGTGCTGGAGTGGTACGGCAATGGCAACTGGCCGTCAGCCACCACCGTGCACGCCAAATTAAACGGCTCGCAGTGGGCGACTCACCAGATCGCCGTGGATAGCGGGTGGCACACCTGGCGATGCCAATGGGACGAGGCCGGTATGCGCTTCTGGCAAGACTACGTTGACGGTGCCCAGCCATACTTCACTGTGGCAGCCCACTCCCTTGCGGATTGGCCCTTCAACGAGACCGGCTATCAACTGTTTCCGGTGTTGAATCTGGCGGTTGCCGGCTCCGGCGGCGGGGATCCTGGATCGGGTCATTATCCCGCGGAAATGCTGGTCGACTGGGTTCGGGTCTGGTGAGGTAGGCACCCGCAGGTTGGCTTTTGGCGGCGGGCTGCTTCTGGCTATGTTCAGCCTGCTACCGGCCGACCCGCAAGTACCGGCAGGTTGTTAACTAATTGCTCGTATTTTTGAGATAATTCGCTGAAACGATCCGCATTTTCTTGTGCGTGCTCATGCATGGCGTTAGTGGTGTCCAAAGTAGTGCTCGCCGCAGGATTTGATACCGCTAATTGAAAATTGTATGACAGAGCCGGACCGGCCGGACCCGAGAAATAAAGAGACCGTGCAACCGGTATTGCCGCATTAAGTTCGTTGAAGAGATTTTCCAGGGTTGATCTAGCGTTTTTCACTTGCCGGTCTTGGGTCTGCGCCGTGGCATACACTTCATCATTGGCCTCAGCCACCTGCGATATCAGATCCCCCAACGCGCCGTTGACATTCCGAAGCGAAGCTGCAGCACCGCCGGTCCACCCATCCCGACAACCCGGATCGACCCCCCGCAGGATGGCGTTGATATCCCGTAAACATGCACCGCTAACGGCGAACTCGCCTCCCGCTTGCGCGGCTTCATCGTCGGAGTCCTGCGAATGGGAATGGTGTTTCTTTTTGGATGCCTGCGATCCCACAACGATTCCCACTAGCACTCCAGCGAGCAGGACAACGTAGAGGGCCGCTTTGATAATCTCGTCGATTTTTTCGCTGTCCCAGCTATCGTCACCCTCATTTCCGAAAAAATCTTTCTTGTCTAGCCAGCCCACTATCAGTCCTCACGTGTCGGCATTATACTAGTAATGATTATATCAATGCCATTGTAGCGTAGCAAGCGCATTGACATAAGACTCCGCGATCGATTGGTACGGCCGTACCAATCGAGGCCATGACTGTAGCCGAGATTTGGCGTTCACGGGGCCGTCGGGGTAAAGAGATGCAGTGCAGCTCGATCACATTGTGTTGTGGACGAAAAATCCACGGGTATCGATGGACTTTTACTCCAGGGTTGTTGGACTTTCCCCGGTGCGTTTCGGCGAGTTCGAAGCCGGAACAGCGCCATTCCCGAGCGTACGGGTGAGCGCGGATTCCATCATCGATCTGATTCCAGTCGACAATCATGCCGACACCGAGTCGCTCACCGGTGTACCGGGCAGCGCCGGCCATCCGGTCAATCATGTATGTCTTGCCCTGTCCAAGTCCGAATACGATGCTCTTGAGCGGCGCCTGCAGACCGAAGGCGTGGATACCTGTGCGCGGCTCAACCATACTTTTGGCGCGCGCGGTTGGGCACCCCAAGCGTTTTACTTCGCTGATCCAGACGGCAATGTCGTCGAGGCCCGCTACTACCAGTAGCTTCGGCTAGCCAATCCCAAAGCCATGCAAGGCTTTTACCCCAAACCAGAGCCCAAACGCCAACCCGACAACAATGAGGATGGGCCGGTCATGACCCCGCAACCAACGCAGCATCCGCTCTAGCAGCGCATCAGATTGGTCCGGGAAAAACCCCGCGAGGCACACCAGAAAAAGGTTTCCTCCGGTAGCCAGCACAACAAAGCCGACGTAGCAGACGACGTTTTCGACTCGGGTCAGCTCAGCGTGGCCAATGGCACTGATTGCGGCCAGGGTTAAGACCCACGATTTGATCGAGATGGTCATGATGCCCGCGCCGATGAGAAAGGCTTTAGTGGGCGTCGCCGACGTCAGAAGCGTCATCCATTTCGGTGGCGGCGCACTCGGATCATCGCCGCTGAAAAATTCCCGCGCGGCGGTAATCAGAAAGAGCAGAGCCACCACCAGCAATACCGTGGAGACGATCCAGCGGTGGGGGTGATCCGCGTTGGCGCTATTTGAACCCCAATGCAAAATG
>JAIENC010000137.1 GCA_019751635.1 Mycobacteriaceae bacterium | reverse complement strand
CAGGTCGTTCACGGCGACAAAGAAGCCGTCGACGCCATCCTGACCCACCCCGACATTAAGGCGGTCGGCTTCGTTGGTAGCTCAGAGATCGCGCAATACATCTACTCGACCGCAGCAGCCACCGGTAAGCGTTCGCAATGCTTCGGGGGCGCGAAAAACCACATGATCGTGATGCCGGACGCCGATCTCGATCAAGCAGTAGATGCCCTGATCGGCGCCGGCTACGGCAGCGCCGGCGAACGTTGCATGGCGATCAGCGTGGCGGTACCCGTTGGAGAAGAAACCGCGAACCGGTTGCGCACCAAGCTCATTGAGCGGATCAGCACCCTGAGAGTGGGCCATAGCCTAGATCCCAAGGCCGATTACGGCCCCTTGGTTACCGAAGCCGCATTGTCCCGGGTGCGTCATTACATTGAGCAGGGCGCTGCCAGCGGCGCTGAACTGGTGGTAGATGGACGCCAACGGGGTAGCAATGATCTCACTTTCGATCTACCCGACGGCACGGCCAACTTGACCGGCGGGTTCTTTATCGGCCCCACCCTGTTTGACCATGTCACCCCGAACATGTCGATCTATACCGACGAAATCTTCGGTCCCGTGCTCTGCATAGTCCGCGCGCACGACTACGAACAAGCATTAGCACTTCCCTCGGAACACGAATACGGCAACGGGGTAGCGATCTTTACCCGCGACGGCGACACTGCCCGTGACTTCACCTCGCGAGTCCAGGTTGGCATGGTCGGAGTCAACGTGCCGATCCCGGTACCGGTCGCCTACCACACCTTCGGCGGCTGGAAGCGCTCCGGCTTCGGCGACCTCAATCAGCACGGCCCGGCATCGATCCAGTTCTACACCAAGGTCAAAACCGTTACTTCACGGTGGCCGTCGGGAACCAAAGATGGCGCCGAGTTCGTCATTCCCACCATGAAATAGCAACGGGTTACCGGAATGTATTTCTTCGATTTAGATGATGACGAGCGGGTTATCGCCGAGACGGCGGCTGCATTTGCGGCCAAGCGCCTCGCCCCGCATGCCCTGGATTGGGATGCCGCCAAGCATTTCCCAGTGGACGTACTGCGTGAGGCAGCGGCGCTCGGCATGGCAGCCATCTACTGCCGTGAGGACGCCGGGGGCAGCGGGCTACGCCGGCTAGACGGGGTACGCATCTTTGAGCAACTGGCCGCGGCCGATCCGACGGTGGCCGCATTTTTGTCCATCCACAACATGTGCGCCTGGATGATTGACACTTTCGGTACCGACGAGCAGCGCAAGAATTGGGTGCCCAGGCTGGCCACCATGGACAGCATCGCCAGCTACTGTCTGACTGAGCCCGGGGCAGGCTCGGATGCCAGCGCCTTGAGCACCCGCGCAGTTCGTGATGGCGGCGACTACGTGCTCGATGGCGTCAAGCAGTTCATCTCGGGGGCCGGAGTGTCGGACCTCTACCTGATTATGGCTCGCACCGGGGCAGCGGGGCCCCGCGGGATTTCGGCGTTTATCGTTGAAAAAGATTCACCGGGAATAAGTTTCGGCGCCCAGGAAGAAAAAATGGGCTGGCATGCCCAACCAACGGCCCAAGTGGTGCTGGAGGGAGTTCGGGTGCCCGCCAACGCAATGCTCGGCGGCGCGGCTGGGGCTGGCACCGGTTTTTCCATCGCCATGAACGGCCTCAACGGCGGCCGGCTCAACATCGCTGCCTGCTCGCTGGGCGGCGCCCAAACCGCTTTCGACAAGGCTGCGACATACTTACGCGATCGACAGGCGTTCGGCAGTTCGCTGCTCAATGAGCCCACCATCGGATTCACCCTCGCCGATATGGCCACCGCACTGGAGACTTCACGCCTGTTGCTGTGGCGGGCCGCCACAGCGTTGGACCGCAATGCGGCCAACAAAGTAGAGCTCTGCGCGATGGCTAAACGCTATGTCACCGATACCTGCTATGACGTTGCCGACACCGCACTGCAGTTGCATGGCGGCTACGGTTACCTACGCGAGTACGGCTTAGAGAAAATCGTTCGCGATCTGCGAGTGCACCGAATCCTGGAAGGCACCAACGAGATCATGCGGCTTGTCATCGGCCGGGCTGAGGCCGCTCGGGTCCGCGCCAGCAGCTAGGAAGGCTAGAGCATGAATCAACGGATCGCGTTCCTGGGGCTGGGCCATATGGGCGGGCCGATGTCAGCGAATCTGGTTGCCGCCGGCTATCCCGTCTCCGGTTTTGATCCGGTGCCGGTAGCGGCCAAGGCCGCGGCCGCGCACGGCGTCACGGTCTGCGACAGTGCCGTTGCCGCAGTGCGTCAGGCCCACGTCGTCATCACCATGCTGCCCAACGGCGCGGCGGTCAAAGAGTGCTACGCCGAAGTGCTGCCCGCCGCCCAGACCGGCACCCTGTTCATCGACAGCTCCACGGTCTCGGTCGATGACGCCCGGGAGGTGCACTCACTGGCCAGCTCACGGGGTTTCGCCCAACTCGACGCGCCCGTCTCTGGCGGGGTGAAGGGCGCCGAAGCCGGCACCCTCGCTTTCATGGTCGGCGGCGACGAGGAGGCCCTGCAACGTGCTCGGCCGATACTGGAACCCATGGCGGCCAAGGTCATTCATTGTGGCGCATCCGGAGCGGGGCAAGCCGCCAAGGTGTGTAACAACATGGTGCTGGCCGTCCAGCAGATCGCAATCGGCGAAGCATTTGTGCTGGCAGAAAAGCTTGGGCTGTCAGCTCAGGCGCTGTTTGATGTCATCACTGGGGCGACGGGAAACTGCTGGGCGGTGCATACCAACTGTCCGGTTGCTGGTCCGGTACCGACATCGCCGGCCAACAACGACTTCACCCCCGGGTTTGCCACTGCGCTGATGAATAAAGACCTGGGTTTGGCGATGGACGCGGTCAACTCGACCGGTTCGGCGGCACCCCTAGGGAGTCATGCTGCCGATATTTACGCCAGGTTCGCGGTGGACAACGCCAACAAGGACTTCAGTGCAGTGATCGAGCTGCTGCGCAATCAGAACTGAAGACTGAATTCAGCATTGGAGAAACGATAGACATCGTCTATCTTTTTGCGGAGCGGGACTGTATCATTACTGCTACCTCGTCGACGTAACCCGCGCCGGCGTGTCGCCCTCCCGTTAGGTAACGCCTGTGAAGAGAAAACTGGCGCAGGTAGCGCTTGCCGTTATCGCTGCATCGATGATCACCACGCTCGCCATGGCAGCTCCGGACCACCGAACCACCGCGCAAAGCGGGCAGCATTCCGTATCGGCGGCGCCGGCCAGCAAACCACCGGGAGGCGGTGGCGTAGAGGTCGAAGGCGGAGGCAACCCCACGGAGGATGTTGCCAAGCCAGAATCCGCCCCGTCGGCGGGCGGGCAGTCATCCGTGAACGCGGTAACCGGAGGGACGGCAGGCGGCTGCACCGACATGAACACCGGTGAGGCTTGTTAATAGCGCACCACCCGAACACATGAGCTAGCCCAACGTCAGAATGCGGGGCCCGTCTTGGGTCACCGCGACGGTGTGATCCCAGTGCGCCGCGCGGGAGCCGTCGATAGTCTTGACGGTCCATTCGTCTGCAAGGACAACAGTTTGAGCACTGCCCAGCGTCAGCATCGGTTCGATCGCTAGCACCGAGCCGGGCGCGAGTTGCGGCCCGCGCCCTGGAGCCCCCGTGTTCGGTAGAAAAGGATCCATGTGCATTTGCCGGCCGATACCGTGCCCACCATAGCCTTCGACGATCCCGAATACGCAGTGGTAGCGGCCTTCGGCGGCGTGGATCTCCGATTCGATGGCATGCGAGACGTCCGTCAACCGGTTACCGACGACCATCGCAGCGATCCCCGCTTCCAGGGATTCTCTGGTGGCCGCCGACAGCGCGTGGTCGGCAGGTGTAAGTTCGCCGATCCCGAAGCTGATCGCTGCATCGCCATGCCAACCGTCCAAGACCGCGCCGCAGTCTACGGACACCAGATCACCCGGGGCCAGGATCTCGGTTTCCGACGGAATGCCATGCACCACTCGGTCATTGACCGAGGTACAAATCGACGCTGGATAGTCGTGGTAGCCAAGAAACGACGGCGTTGCACCGGCGGCACGGATCACCGCTTCGGCGATCTCATCAAGTCTGCGAGTCGATATCCCGCAGACCGCCGCGTCCTGAACTGCACGCAGCGCGGCGGCCACGATAGCGCCGGCCGCGGCCATGGCATCGAGTTCACCGGCGGTGCGTTGCGGCACCACCCTGCGCCCGCGTAATCCGGCTAGCCCGATCATCATTACCGCTCAAGCGCCCGCAAGGTGCGCGCGAAAACTTCGTCCACTGCACCGACGGCATCGACAACCTTCAACTCGTCGCGGTAGTACTCCAACAGCGGCGCGGTCTCGTCATGATAAATCTTCATCCGATTCATAATGACTTCGTCGGTGTCATCAGCCCGGCCTCGGCCGTTCAACCGCTCTTCTAGCACCTCGCGGGATACCCGGAATTCCAGCACCACATCGATCTTGGTGCCGCGGCGTTCCAACATGTCGTGCAAGGCGCTGGCCTGTTCGCGCGAACGCGGATAGCCGTCCAGGATGAAACCGGCCGTGGCGTCTGAATTGTTCATCCGGTCATCGACCAGGGCGTTAGTCAGGTCCGGCGGCACCAAATCTCCTGCTTCGAGATACCGCTTGGCTTCTAAGCCAAGCTTGGTTCCGGCACTAATGTTTTGCCGGAATAACTCTCCGGTAGAGATGTGCGGTATACCGAGCTTCTCGGCGAGCTTCTCCGCTTGAGTGCCCTTACCCGCGCCAGGCGGTCCCAAAAATATCACTCTCATTTGAGGAACCCTTCGTAGTTACGCTGCATCAATTGACTCTCGATCTGTTTGACCGTATCGAGGCCGACGCCGATCAGGATCAAAACCGCCGTACCTCCAAAAGGCAGATTCTGCACCGTTCCGGTTGCCCCTACCTGGAGGAAAAGGTTGGGCAACACTGCGATCACGCCAAGGTAGATCGAGCCCGGCAAGGTGATTCTGCCGAGTACGTACCGTAGGTAGTCAGCGGTTGGCCGCCCGGGGCGAATGCCGGGAATAAAGCCGCCAAATTTCTTCATCTCATCAGCACGCTCATCGGGATTGAACGTGATGGACACATAGAAGTAGGTGAAGAAGACAATGAGCCCAAAATAGATGGCGATATAGCCCGGATTAGTCGGATCAGAAAGGTAAGTACCAACAAACTTGTCCCACCAACTGTTGCCGAGACTGCCGGTACCGCTACGAACGAGCTGGGTAATCAGGTGGGGAATATAGATCAGCGACGAAGCGAAGATGACCGGAATAACGCCGGCTTGGTTAACCTTAAGCGGTAGATAGGTTGATGTGCCGCCGTACATGCGTCGACCAACCATGCGCTTGGCGTATTGCACCGGGATACGCCGTTGCCCCTGCTCGACGAAGACCACCCCGACGATGATCGCCAATGCAGCCACACAAACCGCAGCGAAAACGAACTTGCCCCGGTTGTGCAGAATCCACATCCCTTCGGGCGAAATCCGCGAAGCGATGCCCACAAAAATCAGCAGGGACATGCCGTTGCCGATACCCCGCTCGGTGACCATCTCGCCCATCCACATCACCAGCGCCGAGCCCGCCGTCATCACCAACACAATGACAACCAGGGTGAAGATGCTCTGGTCATGAATGATATCTAATGCGCAACCCTGGAATAGCCCACCGTTTGCCGCTAATGCGACAACACTAGTGGCCTGCAGGATTGCCAGGGCGATCGCTAGGTACCGAGTGTATTGGGTCATTTTCGCCTGACCCGCTTGGCCCTCTTTGCGTAGTTCCTCAAACCGCGGGATAACCACCGTGAGTAGCTGCACAATGATGCTGGCGGTGATGTAGGGCATCACGCCGACCGCAAACACCGAGAGCTTCAACAACGATCCGCCAGAGAACAGATTGACCAGCGAATAGATCTGCCCGGCTTCGCCCCCACTAACCTCGTTGATGCATTTTTGCACGTTGGGGTAGTCGACACCGGGCGAAGGCAGTGCTGCGCCCAGCCGGTAGAGGACGAGGATGCCCAGGGTAAAAAGGATCTTCCGTCTCAGATCTACTGTTCGCAGTGATGAGATGAAAGCCGAAAGCACTCTTCCTCCTGCGCAGCCGGGGTCACGCGCCAAACATCTGCAGGCCAGAACGTGCAGAGCCACGCGTCAAACAGTGTATGAGACTAACAGTAGGCCCAGACCGGTACCGCAGCGCCGCAGCGTTAGCTCCAGGCCGGGCGCAACCGACCATGAGACCAGGTACAGTTGAGAGAAATCAATTAAATTGACTAATTATCGATCAGCCCACCTACACCAAGCCCAGGAGGAGCCAATGACGCGGACCAGCAACGTACGGCAAGAAGGCGACACCTGGGACTTGGCTTCTAGCGTCGGAGCCACCGCGACGATGGTCGCTACGGCTCGGGCTTTGGCCAGCCAACAGGCTAATCCGATTATCAATGATCCATTCGCCGCACCATTGGTGCGGGCCGTGGGTCTGGATTTTTTCACCCAGCTAGTCGATGGCCGCATCGATGCAGCCACGACATACGACAACTCGGCAACAGACTTACAGTTAGAGACCGACTCAATAGCAGTGCGGACTCGGTTCTTCGACGAGTTCTTCCGCAACGCCGCCGAGGACGGGATTCGTCAATCGGTAATCCTGGCCGCCGGCTTGGACGCCCGGGCTTACCGACTCACGTGGCCAGCTGCGGCGGTGGTCTACGAGGTTGATCAACCTAAAGTCATCGAGTTTAAAAACGCCACCATGGCCACTCTAGGCGCAGAACCGCTAGCCACACGTCGCGTAGTCAGCGTCGATCTACGCGACGACTGGCCAACTGCGTTGCGCAACAATGGTTTTGACCCATCTCAACCGACGTCGTGGAGCGCGGAAGGCTTGCTGATGTATCTTCCCGCCGAGGCGCAAGACCGCCTCTTTGACAACCTCACCTCGCTGAGCGCGCCTGGCAGCCAACTGGCCACCGAATACCACCCGGAGTCCGGTCCGACACTGGTTGAGCGAGCCCAAGCCATCAACCAGCGTTGGGCAGATTTCGGCTGCGACATCGATTTCGGCAGACTGTTCTACACCGATGAACGCAACAATGTTGCCGACTATCTGATTAATCTGGGCTGGCAAGTAAGGACCCAGGAAAGACCAGAGCTAGCGACCAGCTATGGCCTGACTTTTCCCGATGATGATCCGATGGCACCGTTCCGCAAAATCACCGCTGTCACAGCGACACTGCGGTAGCGGCCGCCGCCGGCCGAAACCAGTCAGGTCTTAGTTGGGCCGGATAGCGGGTGTGCGGACAACCAGAGCCGCAGCGGGGAAGACCCAAGCCATCTCCGAGCGCGCTTTGCGTAGCGCCGCAGTACCGTAGCCCTGCTGGCGATAAGCAGGGTGAATCCAGATCCGGACATCCACCTCGTGACCGGTGAGTTCACCGAACACCATCCCCACCTTATTGCCCGAATCGATCGCCACGAACCAGGCGGCGTCTTCGGCGTCAACCCGTGTCATCGCCGAGCTGATCTCATCGTCAAGGCGCCCAGCAGGTCTCCCAGACCCATCGCCCGCGGCGTGCATATCATCGGTGCGCACCGTGAAGATGTCCCGATCCTCCTCGGGCGAGAACGGTCGAAGCTCCAAGGTCTCCCCCGAACTTGCCGGGCGCTCCTTCTGGGTGAAGGTCAACTGCTTGTTGAGATCCTCCAGTGCGGCCTTGATCTGCTTACGCGTATCGATAGTGAGCTGCTCGAACGACATACTGATCACCGCATCGGCAGCTTCATGCGAGGTATCGAGCATGCTCACGATCGCCTCAACCGCCGCGGACCTGTCTGCGGATTCCACAATCACGTCAAGTAATTCGTGCCGGCGTTCGAACGCGTTTACCAAGGCGTCTGCAATTTCGCGACGGGCCGCGGTGCGGTCGTGATCAGTCATCGGATAAGCGTAGAACAGCACACTAAAGTGACAAACACCATGCCTGTGTCCGCAGATCCGTCCCAGCGCGGCAAGTTCGTCGACCCGGTAGCGGTTGCGGTACTGGCCACGCTGATCAGCGGCGCCTGGGCCGGTCGCCCCTCACTATGGTTCGACGAAGCTGCCACGATCTCGGCAGCAACCGATCGCTCGTTGCCGCAACTGTGGCGGTTGCTCAGCCACGTCGATGCCGTGCACGGCTTGTATTACCTCCTGATGCACGGCTGGTTCACCCTGTTCCCTGCGACCGAGTTTTGGTCGCGTGCGCCCAGCTGTTTGGCCGTCGGGGTTGCCGCGGCGGGCGTCGTGGTTTTCACCAAACTCTTTACCGGGCAAAGTACCGGGTCAGCGGGGCGGATGACCGCCGGGTGCGCGGGTATTGTTTTCGCCATTTTGCCGCGCATCACCTGGGCGGGCATTGAAGCTCGTTCCTACGCCTTGATGGCGGCCGCTGGTGTCTGGCTTACCGTGCTCTTCGTCGTCTCAGTGCGACGCAACCGGCCGTGGCTCTGGGTGCTTTACGCACTGGCGTTGATGCTGTCGATCTTGCTTAATATCGACATCGTGCTGGTGGCGTTGGCCTTCGCCGCGATGCTGCCGGCACTCACCCACCGAAAATCGGTGATCCTCCGATGGGCGGGGACTTCCCTTGCCGCGCTTGCGGTCACAGCGCCATTCATCTTGTTTGCCCATCGCCAGATTGGGCAGATCGGGTGGATTGCAGAACAGAAGCAAAACCTCTTCCTGGAGGTCGCCCTGGCCCAGTATTTCAGCGGAGCCGGCCCGGTCAGTGAGCACCGCGCCCCCGTTGATCAGAGCATCCCGTTCGCCATCCTCGCGGGCGTCGTCATTGTTGCCGCTCTGGCAACTCGACTGGCTGGAGTGTCCGGGAACAATCGCGAAAGCCGCCAGCTTGTTTTTGTCTGCGTGGCCTGGACCGGCATTCCCACCGGCATCGACCTGGCCTATTCGGTGCTCGTTCAACCGGTCTACCAACCGCGCTACTTGACTCCCACCGCCCCAGCGATAGCCGTCATCCTGACGGTCTGCATCGTCACGATCGGCCGTAAGCCGTGGCGGATCGCCGGCATACTGGCACTTTTCGCTATCGCCGCTTTTCCGAATTACTTTTCTACCCAACGCGGACCGTACGCAAAACAGGGCTGGGACTACAGCCAGGTCGCCGATGTCATCAACGCCCAGGCCACACCTGGCGACTGCTTCCTCCTCGACGGTGACGTATGGCAGCGGTCATTACTGGTGCGAGCGCGGCCAACCGCCTTCCAATCGCTAGTGGACGTTGAGCGGGGAACCCGAGCACCCGATCTTGGTACCTTGGGTGACAGCCGCATCCCGGTGTGGCTGCGGACAGGCCGGATCAACCAATGCACCACGATATGGACGATCACCGATCGCGACATGGGCCTGCCCGATCATCAACGCCAGCAGTCGTTACCGCCGGGGCAGTTCGAGCGTAGGCCTGCCTATCAAGTCCCGGCCGGGCTGGGATTCCGCATAGTCGAGCGATGGCAATTCACTTTTATGCAAGTCGTCAAGGCGATGCGTGGATAGCGGGAGTATGCACGCGTTGGGCAATCCAGGGCAGCCCATCGGAAAACGCCTGGGCCGCGAACTGCCAGGTGTGCCACCCGACGTAGACATGCAGCGAGCATTCGATATTCACGGCCACCGCGGCCGCACACAGGTCTGATATAGCGCCCTCTTCCCGCCATTGGTGGTCATTGTCGTCACCGCGACCGCCGAACCCTACTGGCGCTTCACCGTAGTAATGCGTGTTATTTGGAGTTTCCGGTTCAGGTGGCTGCGTGTCGTCGAAGTACCCCGCAACACCGTTGTACGGTCCGTGTTTGGCCATCACCGTTCGGGGATCGAAGGCATCCCACGCCGCGGCATCACCACCGTAAAGTCGGTCGATCGTCTGTTGCTTGTCGCCGGCGTTGGGGCCGTGGTCGCCGCCAATGTCCTGGAAAGTGGTGAACAGGTCGGGATGCATGACCACGAGGTCGATCGCACAGGTGCCACCCGAAGACCAGCCGACCACCCCCCAGTTCGCCGGATCCGGCGAGGCGCCGAACTGTGAAATCAGATAGGGACGAACGTCTTTCGTCAAATGATCGGCCGCATTACCGCGCGGCCCATTCACGCACTCCGTGTCATTGTTGAACCGTCCACTGGTATCCGGAAAAACGAACACCGGCGCAACGCCACCATGACCATTGGCGTAACTGTTAATCGTGGCAACCGCATTGCCGACACGTATCCAATTGGTCGGGTTATTGAACTCCGCCGCGATCATCATCACGACCGGTAACTTCGGCGGAACAGCCCCGGTAAACCAGACCGGCGGCAAGTAGACATATTCCCGGCGATGCTTGAAACCACTGTGGTCATCCGCAATAGCGACCGGCACGAGCTTACCGGTGGCCGGACGTGTGTTACGCAGGCCCGAAAGGTCTTTCGCATCGACCTGATCCGGCAAGGCGCCTGCCGTGAGATCTGCCCAAGCGATCTGCACTGTCGGGTAATAACCCACCCACTGATTCAGGACGACAAGAACGCAGAGCAACGTAGCCGGAATCGCGACCAACGACATGCCCCGCCGCCACCACGACACCCGCTTAAACCCCAATACGGCCACCGCCACCGAGCTCGCGCACACACCCATCCACACCAGCAGCTTGACTGGCACCGGATCAGACGCCAACGACTCGGAGTTGATATAGGCCCGCGCGGCAATAGCCACCAGCACACCGAACACCGCACTCACCGGCAACCACACCAGCCGCCACCGTCGAGTTCGCCACCCAATAGCCGCCACGAAGACGACGACCGTGACGATCTCCACAGCCATCGGCAGCCAGCCACCCAACAACAAGGTGCCATGACCCCATTTGCTGACGTCAAGATCCGGCAACCGTGGCATCGGCGTGGGAGTGGGCACTGCCGGTGCTGGCGGCGGTCCGTCCGGCGGCATTGGTCCAGCTTAATACTGCAGCTGGAGTTCGGGATTGATTGGCTGCGGCGTGTCTGCGCTGGTCGAGGCGGTGACCGCAAGCCCTGCGGCCAGTACATTCTTGGCGGCGTTCACGTCAGCATGTACGGGCCCGGGCGGGCAGTTGGTGCACCGAAACACCGCTTGGCTCTTGCGGGATTTGGGGCCCACATGCCCACACACCGAACACCGTTGCGACGTGAAGGCCGCCGGAACCTTGATCACCTGTGTCCCGGTGTAGCGCGACACGAACGTCAACGCTTGCTCGAACCGATACCATCCTTTCCCCAGCACGGCCCGATTCAGACCCGATTTGCTGGCCGCCCCGTTGGTGAGGAACTGGCCGGCGTTGTCGGGATCTTCGACCGAGGCGGCACGGCGAAGTATCCCGCGATACCGTGATATGGCCCGTGCTTGGCCATCACCGTTCGGGGATCGAAGGCGTCCCACACTGCCGCGTTTCCACCGTAGAGTCGCTCAATCGTCTGTTGCTTGTCGCCGGCATTAGGCCCGTGGTCGCCGCCAATATCTTGGAACGTCGCGAACAGGTCAGGATGCATGACCACGAGGTCGATCGCGCAGGTGCCACCCGAAGACCAACCCACGACCCCCCAATTCGCCGGGTCCGACGAGGTACCAAATTCTGAAATCACATAGGGGCGAACGTCTTTCGTTA
>JAIENC010000315.1 GCA_019751635.1 Mycobacteriaceae bacterium | reverse complement strand
CCACCGGGGTATCGGCGATGATCGCGTTTCCCTTTTCCGGCCGGTTGAAGGTGATCCGGGCAATCCGGTCGGTGACCTGGTAGGTCATTGTTTTCAGGTTGTTGATATCGACCGGTTCGCGTGGAGAAGTCATCCCTTAACCAGCGCTCGTTCCAGGATGGGCGCAAGATCCAGGCCGGCGGGCATGGTGCCGAATGCACCACCCCACTCCCGGCTAAGCCGGGTAGCCAAGAACGCCTCGGCGACAGCGGGATGTCCATGGCGCACCAACAATGATCCCTGCAATGCCAGGCAGATGTCCTCGGCGATCTTGCGGGCCCGGTATTGGACGCTGGCCGCATCCTGCTGCTCCCCTAGCACCAACCGTAGCCGCTCTATGTGGGCAGCTAGCCGCATGTCCTGGCCCGCAGAATCGGCCAGATCGTCGAATAACACTTCGACACAATCCGGCCGAGTTACCATGGCGCGCAACGTATCCAGCGCACTAACGTTGCCGGAGCCCTCCCAGATGCCCATCAGTGGCGCCTCTCGATACAGCCGCGGCATCCCAGAATCTTCGGCATAGCCGTTGCCGCCGAAACACTCCAGCGCCTCGGCGGCATGCGGCACAGAGCGCTTGCACACCCAGTACTTGCTGGCAGCTAAACCAATCCGGCGCAACAACGCCTCCCGGTCATCGCCGCGAATCGCCGCGTCGGTGGCCCCGGCCATCCGCATCGCCACTATGGTCGCGGCTTCGGCCTCAACGGCGAGATCTGCCAACACATTACGCATTAGCGGCTGATCAATGAGGTATGCGCCGAATGCTTTTCGGTGCGCGACATGGTGCATGGCCTGGGTTAACCCGGTACGCATACTGGTGGCGCTGCCTAACGTGCAGTCCAACCGGGTCAGGTTCACCATCTCGATGATGGTCGGCACGCCGCGACCCTCGTCACCAACCAGCCAGGCGATGGCACCGTCGTACTCGACTTCACTGGAAGCGTTGGCGTGGTTGCCAAGTTTGTCTTTGAGTCGCTGCACAAACATCCGGTTACGCGTGCCGTCGGGCAACACTCGCGGCAAAAAGAAACAGGACAATCCGCCTGGCGCTTGCGCCAGGACTAAAAAGACGTCACACATGGGCGCCGAAGTGAACCACTTGTGGCCGGTAAGGCGGTAACTGCCGTCGGCGTTCGGCACCGCCTGGGTGGTGCCAGCACGCACATCGGAGCCACCCTGCTTCTCGGTCATCGACATGCCAGCTGTGATCCCGGCCTTGGCGGTGGGAGTTTTCAGCTCCGGATCGTATTCACGACTGCTCAACAATGGCTCGTAGATCTTGGCCAACTCGGGGTTGCAGCGCAGCGCCGGCACTACCGCGTAAGTCATCGAGATCGGACAGATGTGGCCTGGCTCAGCGGTCCACACGCCTGTCTTGGCGGCGCGGACAACGTGCGCGCCGGGTCGGTCGTCGACCCAGGGCGCCGCGTGTAAACCGTGGGCGACCGCGGTGCGCATGAGTTCGTGGTACGCCGGGTCATATTCCACCTCATCAATGCGGTGCCCGTGGCGGTCGTGGGTATGCAGTATCGGCCGGTTTCGGTTGGCTAACTCCCCCCACCTCATCACCTGCCGACTGCCAGACAGTGCACCGAGATCGTTGACCTCGTCGAGCCCCCACTGCCCACCTTCGCGAAGCAACGCTTCGATCAGTACCGGCGACGACGCGGGATTGTGGTTCTCCAGAGGCGGAACCTGGTTGAAGACAACGTGCGTATCAGGCATGCCTTACTGTTACATTTTCCCAACAGCCGCACAAGAGTTGTAATATCGCGGCTGGGGTTCACCTGCAGATACCCTTACCTTCCTGGGGCTAAAAAACTGGCAGCGAACAGTACAGGGGATGTTGAAATTGCATCGCTTCGATGTCGCGATCATCGGCGGCGGGGCATCGGGCGTGGCCGCGTTGGCCGCCTTGGCGCAGCAACAGGAGCGTCTCGGCGCCCAGCCGATCTCGGTGGCAGTAATAGAGAGCGATTCTCGACGCGGCCATGGCCGGGTGTACGGCGCGGATAGCCATTGGCTGCTGATGAATTCCCCCGCGCATTTGTTGTCGATTCGCAGTGACGATAGCAATCACTTTATCCATTGGCTGCAACGCCGGGGCAATGCCGGTACGCAAACCGGACCATATAGCTATGTTTCGCGGGTTACTTATGGCGAATATTTGCGCGCACAATTTCAATGGCTCACAACAAAGTCACGCTATCTGAATATTTATCCGATAAACGCCTGGACCGAACGGCTAGACCTCAACATTGACGACGGGGTGCGAATATGCCTGAATAACGCATCTGCTCTGATCGCCCGAAAGGTCGTGCTCGCCACCGGCCCCAGCACCCCAAACGATCCGTACGCATTGACCGGCCACCCCGGCTATCTGGCTCATCCCTATCCCGTGACACTCCGCTTGGCGGACGTGCCGCCGGAGCACGATGTCGCCGTGATCGGCAGCTCCCTGACTGCCATCGACGTGGCGCTGAGCTTGGCTCATCTGGGCCATCGCGGCAAGATCACGCTGGCATCGCGACACGGGCTGCTCCCCGAGGTCAGACCCGACTACACCATGCTTCCCCACGGGGATACTCCCAGCACCCCCTGGCAACATAAGCTGAGCGCACCGGCCGACGCCCTGCAAGCATTCCGTGAATTTTTTGCGACCACTATCGACGCCCAAAAACCCTACGCGGGATTCGGGAAAATCATGTCGAAAAATCCGGTGGAGAATCTCTACGAAGCGGTGCAAAATTCCGATAACCCAGCGTCTGCCGGATTCACCTATCGGTGTCTTAGATTTAATGAGTTGGATCAAGTTTATATGGCCATGCAGCAGGTCTGGCCCTGTCTTAACGAAACTGAAATCATGGCGTTTATGGGCAACCACTATTCAACCTGGCAACGCCTGCTGACACCGATTCCGCTGATCAATGCCCAGAAGGTGTTGGCATTGATCAAAGCCGGTGCGCTTCGAGTGCGTGGCGGATTACACTCCGTCTTGCCCACTCGAGACGAATCTTTCCAGTTGTTTTTTGCCGGCAACACCCAGGACACTGCCCGGATTGTCATCAATGCGACGGGATCACGGAGAAACTTGGTCTCGCCAGGGGAAAGCCATCTCTTTGCGCACCTCAAGCAGGGCGGACACTTACGAGAATTGCCCACGGGAGGCGCAAGGGTCACTCACCCTGCCGGTAACCTCATCGGCCTGGCCGGCCCGGTTGCCCACGTCCATGCGGTGGGGCACCCGTCCATCGGTAGCCATCCCTGCATCAACGATCTCATCCTGATTGCCGCTAACGCCGCACTGCTCGCCCAGGCCATCTGTACTGAACTGCACCGGCAGCGCCTTAGCTCGACAGCACGTGAGTGGTCCGCATGGTGACCCCGCGGCTGTGCATCGTGGATGGTGTGTCCACCGGCGTTCGCCTGGCGCGTGAGCTGCACGCCCGGGGAATTGCTTGCGCGCACGTGGCATCTACGCCCACATACCGGCACGCCGCTACCTCACCCGAAAACCATCATCTTTACACCGCGCAATTCGCCCTTGACCGGGCCGACGATTTCCAGCAGCTCGCGGCTGCGGTAAGGGCATGGTCGCCAACTTTTGTGATCGCCGGCAGCGAATCAGGGGTGGCTCTCGCGGATAGCCTGTGCGCAGCCTTGGGAATCACTGAAGCCAATGACGCAACAACCACCGCGTGGCGGCGCAACAAATATGCAATGCATGACCGCCTACGCCGCACCGGCCTGGCCCATGCCCGCCAGATCCGCACCGCGGATATCGGCCAGGCTGCGCAGTGGCTGTGTGACCACAACAACTACCCCGTCGTGGTTAAACCGCTCGACAGTGCCGGCAGCGACGGCGTACAAGTCTGCGACAACTTCGATCACGCCCTGGCCGCATTCGCATCCCTTCGGGGAGTGCCCCATGCACTAGGCGGGCTCAACGAGGAAGTCCTGATCCAGGAGTACCTGGCTGGAACGCTATACGCGGTGAACACCATCAGCTGGAATGGCGAACACTACGTCAGCGATATCTGGAAGGACAAACGTCGGCCACGCCCCGGGGGCGCTTTCTTATTCGAAGGTAAAGTACTTCAGCCCAGTGACGGGGAGATCGAGCAAGCATTAAGCGTCTACACCTGCAGGGTTCTCGACGCGCTAGGCCTGCGCTACGGCGCCGGGCACTCCGAGGTGATGTGGACCTCCCGCGGCGCGGTCTTGGTTGAGGTGAACGCACGACTTAACGGGGCCTGCATCGAAGATGCGACCATTGTCCAAGCGCTCGGATACACCCAAGCGCAGCTGTTGGCCGATGCGTATGTCCGACCCAAGAACTTCCACGAACGCCGACAAGCCGGCCCCTATGCTGCGTACAAAAACCTTGGCGAAGTGGCGTTTCTGTTCAGTCGCGACGGCCAGCTCACCGCTTTCCCCGGCCGTGAGCGCATTGCCGCACTGCCATCCTTCTGCAGCTTTAGCGCTGTACCAGCCCTTGGCAGTCACGTCAAGCAAACAATAGACACCTGCGGTGCACCGGGTTTCGCCTCCTTCCTACATCCCGACAGGGCTGTCGTTGAGGCCGACGTTGACGCCGTCATCACCTGGCAACGCGCCGACGAGCTGTTCACCATCGCTGAGGAGAACCCGGCATGACTAATCTCGACGCATTCAACCTCGACCGGTTTAACACGTTCTCCCCGCCGGAACTGCCCGCTATCCGCGCGGACGCCCATGCTATCGGCTTTAGTCATTCCTCTTATCCGGGGTTGGGGCAACTGTTGCGGTTTCTCGCCTCCACCAAACCCGGCGGCCATTTCCTGGAGATCGGTACCGGCACCGGTGTAGGCACCTGCTGGTTGCGGTCCGGTATGGATGCCAAGGCCCGGCTGGTCACTGTAGAAAGTGACGATTCCCATGCCGCGGTGGCACGCAAACACTTAGGCCATGATCCGCGGATTGAATTCGTCACCGCAGACGGCGGCGCGTACCTAAGCCAACAGCAGCCCAGCAGTTTTGACCTTATCTTCGCCGACGCAGTGCCAGGAAAATGCCACTCGGTATCGGAGACATTTCAGCTACTTAAACCGGGCGGCATCTACGCTGTCGATGATATGTTCCCCCAGGACGACTGGCCCACCGACTACTACCCCGAGGCTGAGCAGATGGTTAATGGATTGGCTGCCCTCCAGGGCGTGATCTCGGTAGGCATTGCCTGGTCGAGCGGGCTGGTGCTCATGACCGCACCAGCCCGGTGACCGCATGTCCGACGACAAAGATCCTCGCCCAGAAAACCTCCAAGCGATTTTAGTCGATAGCGATTTCTTGGTAAGCATTTGGGCAACTCTTGAGGCCGTATTGCGGAAGGCTTTTGCCGATGCGGATTTCCGCAATGAGTACGCGGACGGAAAAATCGATGCAGTCGATGGGCCGATCGATTGGACCCGATCCGGAATAAGCGGTGGGCTAGGACGAAATTTTAAACACGTACTGGTGTTTGATGCCGCCAAAAATATTTTGGGAGGAATTTTATGCATTCCGGCCTCCCGAAACGAAGGCGAGACATGCTGCGAGGTAGGTTGGTTTTTTGTCCTTCCCGAAATAGCCCGCGACCTACGTCGCCTAGTTGCCATGGAGATGGATAAACAAATGCGCAGCTGGCTACGCGGTCTTGGATTCGAGAAAATTGTTGTCGACATCGGAACCAAAGCCGGCGAGAAGTACTTGAGTCGAAATTACGGCTTTACCCATTCACCCCTTCCTGAGAATCAAAATCGGTGGGTTAGGGAGCTATAAAGGCTCTTCTATTCTAATCTGCAAATAGGCGTGCAGCCGATGTTGTGGCCGCATTAGCCAGCACTCAAGCGCTCGCGCAGAAAAGCAATGTCGTCTTTGCGGCCTTCCTCGGCGGTCTCACAAATCACCGGCGCTGCGGCGGCTTGCACCACCTCAACCAGCAGGTCCGGATCGATGCGCCCGGAACCGAAGTTGGCGTGCCTATCGCGGCCCGAACCGGCTGCATCCTGAGAGTCATTGCAGTGCACTAGGTCGATGCGCCCGGTGATCGCTTTTATCCGCCCAACCGCATCAATGAGCTCCTCTCCCGCCGCCCAGGTATGGCAAGTGTCCAGGCAGAAGCCAACACCGGTATCGCCGATGTGATCCCACAGCCGGGCGATGGTGTCGAAGCGGCGGGCCATCGCATGATTGCCGCCGGCGGTGTTCTCCAGGTAAACCGGCATGTCCGTCTCCAACAAGTCAAGTGCCTTACGCCAGCGCTGAAAACCCTCATCGAGGTCACTATCGTCGGCGACATGTCCGCCATGGACAATCACCGCCACCGCCCCGATATCCGCAGCCGCGTCGCAAGTCTGTTGCAGGGTTTTCCGGGACGGGATGCGAACCCGGTTGTTCGCCGAGGCAACGTTGATCAAATAGGGCGCATGCACGTATATCGGCAGTTTGGCGGCTTTCAGCTGAGCGGCATCCGCACGCGGATTCGGCGCCGCCCAACTCTGCGGACTACTAAGAAAGATCTGCACCACGTCAGCACCTTCAATCTCGGCCGAGGCGAGCGGATCCTTTGAGCTGACATGTGAACCGATGAGCACGGCCGCCAGTCTAGTTCCAGCCCGGCCCAGCCCCCTCGCGAGCAGACGTGAAAGCCCCCGCACGCTCGGCGCGTCGGGGGCTTTCACGTCTGCTCAGCGAGACAGCCAAGTGGTGAGTAATGCGGTCTACCAACTCACTTGAGTCATAGCGAACATCGGCGACCGTCATCGGGATGCTTGTCCAGCCGCATTGCTGCAATCGGGCAGTTTTCAATTTATCGTGCAGAAATGCATCGCGGCCCAGATGCCATTGAATACTGTCGTACTCCGCAACCAGCATGGCCTCTGGCCAAGCGAAATCGACGCGCCACAACCTGCCGTAGCAGTCCACGATTTCGTACTGCAGCTCCGGCTTGGGCACACCGGAGTCAATGAACACCAGCCGCGCCTCACTCTCCATCGGAGACCCGGCGCGGCCATCAGCATAAGCAGCCAATTCCCGAACCTTGACGATGCCGCGGCGACCTTTGTGTTCAGCGATCACCGCAGCTAACTCCCCCTTGGTGCAAGCACCAACATGCAGGGCGGCGTCAAGCGTCGCTAAGACCCGGGGCCGCCGCAACGTCCGCGCCACTTCAACCGCCGTCCATGCCGGTGCTGTCGCCAGCCGCCCGTCTACCCGTCGCAACACAGCTCCGACCCGCTGATGCACCATAAGGCCTGGCGCCGGCCGCATCCGCACCCCCGGATCAAGAATATGCACTTGCGAGCTGGCCTCAGTATCGAAGCCGTACAACGCTGCAGCCGTACCCATGCACGCCACTATCGGCTGACCAGCCAAGAGATCCAGCGCAGCCAGCTTGGTCAGCACATCGGGCTGGCTCCGCCCATAGACTCCGCGGCAAATCCGAATCAGCTTCCCCGCCTTGACCATTCCAGCCAGCTGCTTACGTGAGTACACAGTGAGAAGTTCGGCAGTAGTAGCCAACCCATCGGCGCGCATAGCGCAAGCATGTGTGGGCTACCCGGCATTGAGTAGCCGCGTCAGCCTCAGCTGTGGATACCGCGCGCGAGCAGACGTCAAAGCCCCCGACACGCCGAGCGTGCGGGGGCTTTGAAGTAAGCTCGCGCGACTAAAGCAAAAAGCGGTAGTAGCTGTATCCGTAGTCGTCCAGCGGAACCACAGCACCAGTGGCCTGACCGAAGTCCGGGCTGTAGTACTGGTCCTCGTAGGACGGAATAGTGTAGGCCGCCGCTCGAGCTTCATCGGTGGGCTGTACCGCGATGTTGCGGTAGCGGTTGATACCGGTACCAGCCGGGATCAGCTTACCGATGATCACGTTCTCCTTCAGACCGTTGAGCTTGTCGCTGCGGCAGTTGATCGCCGCATCGGTCAGCACTCGAGTGGTCTCCTGGAAGGACGCAGCGCTCAACCACGAATCGGTAGCCAGCGACGCCTTGGTAATACCCATCAGCACCGGACGACCCGCGGCAGGCTCGCTGCCCTCGGCGACAACCCGCCGGTTCTCGGACTCGAACTCCGCCCGGTCAATCAGCGACCCAGGCAAGAACTCGGTAGCGCCCGAGTCGATGATGGTCACCCGACGCAGCATCTGGCGAACAATCACCTCGATGTGTTTGTCGTGAATCGACACACCTTGGGCCCGATACACCTCTTGGACCTCATGGACCAGGTGCACCTGCACCTCACGGGGGCCTTGCACCCGCAAGACCTCATGCGGGTCAGCTGAGCCTTCCATCAGCTGCTGACCTACTTCAACGTGATCACCGTCGGCAAGCACCCGCTCGGAGCCATCGTCGTGCTTGAACACCCGCAACCGCTGACGCTTGGACAACTTGTCATAGACCACTTCCTCGCTGCCGTCGTCCGGCACGATGGTGATCTTGTAGAAGCGGTCGCTATCCTCCAGCCGAACCCGCCCAGTGACGTCGGCAATCGGAGCCTTGCCACGCGGCACCCGGGCCTCGAAAAGCTCCTGCACCCGCGGCAGACCGCCGGTGATGTCCTCACCCACACCACCCTGGTGGAAGGTGCGCATAGTCAGCTGCGTACCGGGCTCACCGATGGACTGGGCAGCCACGATACCCACGGCCTCGCCAATGTCGACCAACTTGCCGGTCGCCATGGAACGTCCGTAACACGTCGCGCATACCCCGGTACCGGTGGTACAGGTCAGCACTGAACGGACCTTCACCTGGGTGATATCTGCCGCCAGCAACGCATCGATCTCCGGATCACCGAGATCATTGCCACGCGCGACAATGACGTTGCCGTTCTTGTCAACCGCGTCAGCTCCCAAGGTGCGAGCATAGGCCGACGTCTCGATGTGCGGATCACGGATCACCGTGCCATCGGCGGCATGCTCAGCCAGACCAACAATGATGCCACGTTCAGTCTGGCAGTCGTGCTCACGGACAATCACGTCCTGCGAGACGTCCACCAGACGACGGGTCAGGTAGCCGGAGTCGGCGGTGCGCAATGCGGTGTCCGCCAAACCCTTACGTGCACCGTGGGTGTTGATGAAGTACTCCAACACCGTCAGGCCCTCACGGAAGGATGACTTAATCGGTCGCGGAATGAACTCACCCTTCGGGTTGGTCACCAACCCCTTCATCCCAGCTAACGTCCGGGTCTGGGTGAAGTTACCCGTAGCGCCGGAGTCAACGATCGTAATGATCGGATTGTCATTGGGGTAGTGCTCCCGCAGCGCCTTACCGACCTCGTCGGTGGCTTCCTTCCAGATCTCCACCAGCGCCTCGTTGCGCTCGTCGTGGTTCACCGCACCACGCTGGAACTGCTTTTCCACCTTATCGGCGCGGGCCTCGTAGAAGTCGAGGATCTCCTTCTTCTGCGGCGGCACTAGCACGTCGGCCATCGACACCGTGACACCCGAACGGGTGGCCCAGTAGAAACCGGCGTCTTTGAGCTTGTCCACGGTTTGCGCGACCACAATCATCGGGTAGCGCTCAGCCAGATCGTTGATGATGGCGGCCTGCACCTTCTTGTGCATCTGCCTGTTCACAAACGGATAACCCACCGGCAGCAGCTCATTGAAGATCACCCGACCCAGCGTGGTCTCGGTCAACCAGGCATCGCCCGGCCGCCAACCATTAGCACCAAACAGCTCGGCTTCAACCTCGGCCGGTGGCCGCAAGTGGGAGAGCCGGACCTTGATCTTGGCACGGACCGACAACAAACCACGATCGGCGGCCATGATCGCCTCCGCCGGCGAGGAGTACACCCCTGAACTAGGCAGACCGTCAGCAGCGGCACGGTATTCACCGGTGTCACCATCAACCTGAGTGGTCAGGTAGTACAGACCGGTCACCATGTCCAACCGCGGCATAGCTAGCGGACGACCGGATGCCGGCGACAAAATGTTGTTAGACGACAACATCAAGATCCGGGCTTCGGCCTGTGCCTCCGCACTCAACGGCAGGTGCACCGCCATCTGGTCACCATCGAAGTCGGCGTTGAACGCCTCACAGACCAGCGGGTGCAGCTGAATTGCTTTGCCCTCGATCAGCATTGGCTCAAACGCCTGGATGCCGAGCCGGTGCAAGGTCGGCGCACGGTTCAGCAACACTGGATGCTCGGCAATGACCTCCTCCAGCACATCCCACACCTGCGGACGCTGACGCTCCACCATCCGCTTGGCGCTCTTGATGTTCTGTGCGTGGTTGAGATCAACCAGCCGCTTCATCACAAACGGCTTGAACAATTCCAACGCCATCAGCTTGGGCAAACCGCATTGGTGCAGTTTGAGCTGAGGACCGACCACAATGACGGAACGCCCTGAGTAGTCAACCCGCTTACCCAGCAAGTTTTGCCGGAACCGGCCCTGCTTGCCTTTGAGCAGATCAGACAACGATTTGAGAGGCCGGTTTCCGGGGCCAGTAACCGGCCGGCCACGACGACCATTGTCAAACAGCGCGTCTACCGATTCCTGCAGCATCCGCTTCTCGTTGTTGACAATGATCTCGGGTGCGCCAAGGTCAATGAGCCGCTTCAACCGGTTATTACGGTTGATCACCCGGCGGTAGAGATCGTTGAGGTCGCTGGTAGCAAACCGGCCACCGTCAAGCTGCACCATGGGTCGCAGCTCCGGCGGAATCACCGGGACCGCGTCGAGAACCATGCCCATCGGCGAGTTACCCGACTGCTGGAACGCAGCCACCACCTTCAACCGCTTAAGTGCACGAAGCTTCTTCTGCCCCTTGCCATTTCGGATAGTATCGCGAAGCAATTCAGCCTCAGCGTCGATATCAAAGGTCTCGATGAGCTTCTTAATCGACTCGGCGCCCATTGCGCCGGTGAAGTACTCGCCATAGCGGTCGATCAGTTCCCGATAGAGGTTCTCATCGACAATCAGCTGCTTAGGAGCCAGCTTGACGAAGGTGCTCCAAATTTCCTCCAGCCGGTCGAGCTCGCGCTGAGACCGGTCCCGGAGTTGGCGCATCTCCCGCTCGCCGCCGTCACGAACCTTGCGTTTGGCATCGGCTTTGGCGCCTTCGGCCTCCAGCTCGGCCAGATCAGCCTCTAGCTTCTGCGCACGCGCTTCCAGCTCAACGTCGCGCTGATCTTCAACAGCTTTGCGTTCCACTGCCATTTCGGCTTCGAGCGTGGAGAGCTCGTTATGCCGCAGTTCATTGTCGACGTCGGTAATCACATACGCCGCGAAGTAAATGATCTTCTCAAGATCCTTGGGCGCCAAGTCCAACAAGTAACCAAGTCGGCTGGGCACGCCCTTGAAATACCAAATGTGGGTGACCGGCGCAGCCAACTCGATGTGGCCCATTCGCTCACGCCGCACCTTGGCCCGCGTTACTTCGACGCCACAGCGCTCACAAATGATGCCTTTGAAACGCACCCGCTTGTACTTGCCGCAGTAGCATTCCCAGTCGCGAGTCGGTCCAAAGATCTTCTCGCAGAACAGGCCGTCCTTCTCCGGCTTGAGTGTGCGGTAGTTGATCGTCTCCGGCTTTTTGACCTCACCGTAAGACCACTGCCTAATGTCCTCCGCCGTAGCCAGGCCAATACGAAGTTCATCGAAGAAGTTGACGTCGAGCACGTAACTCCCTTTCCCCTTGCGGGTTTAGT
>JAIENC010000169.1 GCA_019751635.1 Mycobacteriaceae bacterium | reverse complement strand
CGGGGGCGTCAACATCGCCCCCGACGAAGTCGACCGCATCGCGGCGGGGGTTGCGGGGGTCCGCGAGGCCGCCTGTTATGAAATCCCAGACGCGGAGTTTGGGGCGTTGGTGGGGCTGGCCGTCGTGCCGTCGACCGAGCTGGACCAGGCGCAAGCGGACAAGCTCAAGCAGGCCATCGCGGCTCATTATCGGCGGGAATCGGAGTCGATGGCACGGCCTTCGACGATCGTGCTCGTCACCGACATTCCCCGAACGCAGTCCGGCAAAGTCATGCGCGCATCGCTAGCAGCAGCGCTATCCACAGACACCGTCGGAGTGGTTCATGAGTGAGGCGATACGAGACCAAGTTCTCGCCGCCGTCTGCGCGGTGTTGTATATCGACGAAACGGATCTCCTCGACGGCGATGCAACGGATCTGCGCGATCTCGGGCTGGATTCAGTGCGGTTCGTGCTCTTGATGAAAAAACTTGGCGTGGACCGTGAGTCCGAACTGCCGTCCCTATTGGCCGAAAACCTCTCCATTGCGAGCTGGGTTCGGGAGCTAGCGAGGTCGCGTGGATCGAGTTCAGTTAAGTAGATCGCAACGAAATCTGTATCACGGGGTACTGCAAGATAGTGATCCTGGCGTATATCTGATCGGTAAGAGCTATCGGTTTCACCGACTCGAGCAGTCGAGATTCATCGACGCACTGCACGCAACAATCGCCAAAAACCCTGTCCAACTTTGTGTTCTCGAAGCAGCGGAGGCGGGGGCCGACTACCCCGATCTGGTACCACGGCTGTCGTTCAGCGACATCGTGTACGTACGGCCAGACTATGACAGCCAGACTGTCCACGACGCCGACCACCTGCGGGACAGCTGGTCGGCAGGCATCCTAGCCCAGCCGCTCATACGTCACGTCGTACGTACAGATCAGACTGGCGCTGTATCGGGCCTGGATGTTTTCACCCATCACATTCTGCTTGACGGTGGCGCAACCGGGATCATCGAAGCCGATCTCGCATATTATTTATCAGCCGACAAAGTCGATGAAATTCCTTGTCTTACTGAAGGTTTGACTAACCTAGCGCTAGCACACCGCCGCGAAGCGGCCCGGGTAACCCAATCCCAACAGCGGCTCACCGACATTGTGCGTCAGGAGCTGGCCAGCCAGGCTCCCCAGTACCGACCCGCCGGGGACGCTAACCAGCCCATCGGTACCGCCGCTCAAGGGGTCCTACACGAATCGATAACACTGTGCGGCAAGATTTTTGACGAGATTGTCGCACTGTCGGCAACAACACAGGTGCCGCTTAACGTACTGGTGGCTGCGGCGGCGCTGGCCGTCTGGGCAAGCCTTCGGCAAAACACCGACAACCTGCTCGTGCACGCTGTGGACAATCGGTTTGGCGAACCAGATCTTCAAGTCGCCACATGTCTGGTTAATTCGGTAGCACATCCGGTCTGGTTTTCGCCGTTTGCCTCGATGCACGACGTTGTGGCCATGCTGGACCGCGACTACGTCCGGGCTATACGCCGTCGATGGTTCCGCGAAGAGCAGTACCGGCGAATGTATTTGACAATTAATCAATCAGCTAGCGAGCAAGCGTTAACGCTCAACTTCATCCGCGAGCCATGCGCCCCCGGCCTGCGCCGGTACTTGTCAGAGATGCCAGTTGCGACCAGCATCGGCCCCGTCGAAGGCATGACGGTGGCAGCTGTGCTGGACGAAGACCAGCGCACCCTCAAGCTGGCCATCTGGAATAGGGCGGATCTACCCGGACCTAAGACCCACCCCGCGGTCGCGGACCGGATCGCTGCGGTGTTGAAATCCATGACCGCGCTGTGGGATCAGCCAATAGCGCTGGCTGTCAATGAATGGTTTGGCATCGACCCGGCCGGGGCGGTCCGCCTCGGCGAGCGGGCAATCTCGCCGGAACCGCTAGTCAAGCAGGCCTGGTTTTTGGCTGCGCAAGGCGGAGTGCGCCACATTCTCAGTACGCGGCGCTACGTCTATTCGTGGGTCTGGTGGTTAGTGCGCCACGACAGCACACCGGGTGATGTCATGGTGTTCACCGACGACAACACCGACAAAACCATCGACCTGCTGATTGGGTGTCATCTGGCGGGCTGCGGGTACAGCGTCTGCGGCAGCGCAGCGCAGGCCGCATTACGCGCGGACTCGATCGCTAGCCACAGCGATGCGCTGACAGTGCAGGTAATCGACGTTGCCGCTACCGAACTCTCGATCGTCCTGGACGACGAGAGCCGGGCGCTGGTTGACCAACGCATCGCGCAGGTCACACGAGACCCCCAGCTTGGGTCCAAAACTGCCTACATTATGGCAACTTCGGGATCGACTGGGACACCTAAACTCGTCCCGATCTCGCACCGGGCGCTGGCGCTGTTCTGTACCGCCGCCAGCCAGACCTACGGTTGGCGGTCGGACGACACCATCCTGCAATGTGCGCCACTGACCTCGGATATCAGCGTGGAGGAAATTTTCGTCAGTGCGGTCTGCGGATCGCAGCTGCTTCGATCTACCGCCCTGCATCACGGCGATCTGACGATGCTGGCCCAGGACTGCCTCGAGCGGGGCACAACTGTGCTCGATCTACCGACCGCCGTATGGCATCTGTGGTGTGAAGACAGCGACGCTCTGGCCATCCTGGGCCGCTCACGCCTACGACAGATCGTGATCGGCGGTGAAGCCATCCGTCCCAGCGCCGTGGATAAGTGGCTGGATACCGTTTCAAGCCAAGCTATTTCATTAGTTTCGAGTTATGGCCCAACAGAAACCACGGTCGTGGTAAGCCAGTTACCGATCATTACCAACGGTAAAGTGGCCGCCCACCAAACGCGTCTCAGGGTGGGCCAGCCGATGCTCGCGAGCACGGTGTTCATCGCTTTCGGTGAGGTCGTCATTGTTGGGGAGGTGGTTTCCGCCGGCTATCTGGGTCTCACCAACCGCAACTTCGGCAAGGTGACCACCGCTGACGGCGGGCAACGTCAGGCGTTTGCCACCGCCGATCGGGTGCTCATTGATGACGAGGGTTTTCCGGTCTTTGCTGGCCGCAAAGACGCTGTGGTGAAAATCTCCGGTAACCGGATCGACACCGCTGAAGTGATCCGGCGCATCCTCGAGGATCCCGTGATCTGCGATATCGCCGTTGAACTGCGCAAGATCGGCCTCGGCGATGGCCTCGGAGTGTGGTTTCAGACGCAGCACACTCGTGCCGGCGAGGATGCTGACACCGCGGCACGCATCCGGCGCCTTCTCGTGCGCATGGGTGTGGCGTCGTTTTTCGTGTTCGGTGTGCCTCACATCCCGAGGCAACCCAACGGAGCAATCAACAGCTCCCAGTTGCCGACCATGCCACTGAGCGGGCAGACACTCGCCAACGAGGCCGGGGCGAGTGATCGCGCAACCGGTCTGGCCGAACTGTGGAGTCACCATCTTGGGCGGACCATCCGGCCCGAATCATCGCTGCTGGCTGAGGGAATCGGCTCGCTGGACTTGATCAGGATTCTGCCCGACACCCGCCGGTATTTGCAGCACCAGCTGTCACTGTTAGATCTGATCGGTGCGGATTGCGCCGCTGAGCTGATCCGCAACCTGGCTAGCGCATCGGTAGCCAACACCTGGCCAGACGCTGACACGGCCGCGCAGCTCGAACACGACCTTGCTACCTGGTGGCAGCACCGGCCGATTACCCCATCACATACCACGCCGCCGGCAAGCAGCCGCCCGGAACACGGCATCGTCGTGCTCGGCGCATCGGGAATTCTCGGTACCGGATTCGCCCAGGCAGTTCTTGATCTACACCGGTCCGGAATGCGGTGTCCGGAAGTGGTCTTCGCGACTCGATCAGCGCTGCCCGAACGTGATCCCTGGGTGACGCTGCGCAACATTGCTGAGGTCCGGATCGAAAAGATCCCCACCGAATTCGGCAGCCGAGAACTGGACGCACTCATCACCAATACCGACGCGCAGACCCTGATCAACTGCATCGGCAATACCCATGTTTTGGTGCCTTACCGCACCCTGCGATCGGCCAACGTCGAACTCGTTGCCACGATCACCCAGGCGTGCGCGAATCATCGCGCCAGATTGGTGCATTTGTCGACGTTCGTTGTCAACGCCGATGTCACGCTGCCCCGCGTCACCGACCCCCGTGATTCGCCGTACCCCTACGCGGCGTCGAAGTCGTTGGCGGAGTTGGTTATAGCCGCAGCATCGCCGGCCCTCGATTTCACCATCGTGCGGCTACCCCGGGTACTCGGCACGGATTATCAAGTGCGCAACTCAACCGACATTTTGGTGTCAGTTGTTGATGCCTGCCTCGCGTTAGCGGCCTATCCCAGTCTGGCTTTAACCGAGGAAGTCACCACTGGCCGAGCCGCGGCGCAAGCCGTCATGGGGTTGCTGCCGGAGTTGGCTGGATCGGTTGAGTTGGGCCGGGGAATTACCGTAATGCGCGGTGAACCGGTGGGGTACGCAGATTTGCTACGCGGGTACGGACTTGCCGAGCTTGATATTACGGAGTGGAAGTATCGACTGGATCGAAGCGACTGGGCTAAACGTCATCCGCGCCGATGGTCGGTAGTCGATGCGTGGATCAGTTTGGGCAGCAAGCTCGGTACCCGCTCGTACGCTGAATATCTCGCGGACTACCCCAGCATCGACTTAGGGGTGAAACTTGTCACCGAATTGGCCGCCCCGGCCCAGTCGATTCGAGATCTCGTGATGCACGGCTGCCGACACGGCTAAAAGACGCCATGGCGTTTTAGTGCGAATCGCTTCGATAGCACCAGATTCGGCCGCGACGTATTTCCGGCAGAGCATTGGCGCGGGCTTGATCATGTCGGACCAAGCACGGCAAACCCGCGTGGTTGTACAGCACAACCGAATGCCATGGCGTGGTCCATCCGCTGTCGCCTGCCGCCAGTGGAACAAGATTGACGCCAAACTTCTCTGCACCCAACGGCTGTGGATGTATGGACAGCCGTACTGCCCGCGGTAAGTGGGTATGCACTATGGATCCCCACGCCCGCGAGCGGGCCAGTAGTCGGTAGGCGCGTCGCTTAGCTTCTCGCTGTTGTTGGGAGGAAGTGCCTGTTGCGGTCTCGGCGTCCTCACGCAGGAAGCGGGTCATGCCCCGGATCACTCGCGCGATTTCATAGTCCGTACGAGCTTGTCTACGTAGGTCTTCCAGTGACCCCATCCAACCCCGCTCCAGGCGAAGACGCTTGCTGTCAATCTCTTCGTCACCCCAGATGTCACGCAGGTCGAATGTGCTCAACCTCGATAGGCCCTCGGCGACGATGAGTTGCTTGATGTTGTCCTTATAGGCGGTGACCGTCTCGTCTGGGACACCGATGACATCGGCGAAGACATGACCGTCTGAGCAGATCGTTACCCGGGCACCCGGGGCATACAGTGCTTCGATGTCACGACATAACTTGTCCAACGTAATGAGAGCAATCCGCTCACCTTCGTCAGGCAATGTCCCGGCAACTTTGTTGGGGTTGGGTGACTTACACGGAAAAGCCGGCAACGCGAACTCGATCGTCTCATCCCCCAGCAGAAAATCAAGGATCCGGATCCACTGGGGCCGGAGCTGAAGTCGATTCGGCATGGGGTGGCCATTATTCCGGTAGCGGACGAACTCGTCGCCGACGAAGGCCCGCCGATATTTCAGTAATACCTCGGTGATGGCGTCGGCCAGCGCACAAGCTTTAGTTGTGCACGTGTGATGTTCGCATAGCGATGCGGCAGTCATCAGCGGTGAAGCTTTCGTGAGTAGGTAGCGGGCAGACAGGCAACGGCTCGGGTCAAGGGGGCTGTGGACCATTGCAGGGCGTTGCGATCGAGACAAATCTGGAGATCTGGTATCCGGCTCAGCAACGCATGGAGCCCTTCGCCCAGCTGGATACGGGCCAAAGCCGCCCCGGGGCACGCGTGCGCTCCGAAGCCAAATGCCAAGTGCGGGTTAGGGTCACGGTCGATATCCAGGCTGTCTGGGTGGTCAAATACCCGGGGGTCCCGGTTGGCGGCACCGAGCGCGACAATGACAGAGTCCCCGGCAGGAACCCGTGTTCCAGATAACTCCGCCGGCTCGTCCAAGAAACGCCACGTGGTCAACGAAAAGGCGCTGTCGTGGCGCAGAAGTTCCTCTACTGCGCGGCCCAGATCGGTTGGCTGTTTGCGGAGTCGGTCCACCAAAGCGGGGTCAGCGAATAAATCAAGTAGGCATAGCTGCAGCTGCGCCGAGACCGGATCTTGGCCCGCGACCAGTAATTGAAAGATCATCGAATCACGTTCGTGGCTGGTGATGGCGCCGGTGTCAGCGGCCTCAATGATGTTGGCCAAGAGGCTGTCAGCGTCATCGGATTCTGCGATGCTGCGGGTGATTTCGGTAATGTAGCTCTGCAGTTCACGCAGCCTTTTTTGGTAGATCGGACGGTCCGGGTGTTGCGGGCCCACCGGGGCGACGACTGTCCCCCATGCTCGATCGAATTTGTCGCGTAATTGCGCGGGCAATCCGATTGCCCGCGCCAATGCCCGAAGCGCCAGGGGCGCGGTGAAGGACGAGATCAGATCGATCGTGACAGTGCCAGACGCGGGGTCTGGGAAGGCGTCGATCAGATCGTTGATGTCGGCACGGATATCGGCACGCAGCCGCTCGGTCCGCCGCGCCGAGAGCGGGCTGGCAACCAAGTGCCGCATGCGCTGGTGACGCTCACCGTCGACATGTAAAAGATGGACTTGAAGTTGGCAATGTTGCGGCTCAGGCATGATTGACGCGTGCGCAAGAAAATACGGGTTCGCCCGCCGATGATCTTTGCCTAGCCGCGGATCTGTACAAGCACTACGCGCAGCGTCATACCCGGTGACCAACCACGCATGGACCGCCGGAAACTGCACCGGATGCACGGGCCCGGCCGCCAGAAGCCGTTGAAATAACGGATAGGGATCCTGATGGTAGGCAGCGCCATCGAGCCGGATACGGCTGATCTCGGGGTCGGGCGCCCCACACAGTGGTGACTGGGATGAGGCGCCTGCGGGCGGCATGCGGATTACACCTTACTTTCTGAACAGCGAGATCAGGTATTGCCAAGAGCCGGGTTTAAGGCCCTTTAAGGCCCAGCTAGCGTCATCGGCCTACTCAAACAGTCGGATGAAACAGTCACTGAGTTCCCGGAAAATGCACCCAATACCGTACTGGTACTGTCCGGACCTGCGCGTCCATGGAGATACCTGGGACATCATGACCAGCGTCGGGTCGAGGGCGTTGTTTGTGGCGGCTGCCCGAGCGTTGGAGGCCGGTAAACCAACACCGCTGGCCGTCGACCGGTACGCCGAGGCTTTTTGCCGAGCGGCCGGAGGAGAGTGGGAGGCACTCCTCGAGGGGGCCGCCCCCGACCATAAGCTGCTCACCGCCGAGTTCGGCCAGCATTTCGTGAATTACCAAGGGGCTCGGACGCAATACTTCGATACCGCCGCTAACCGGGCCATCGAAACGGGAGTTCGGCAGGTCGTGATCCCGGCTTCCGGGTTGGATTCTCGGGCGTATCGGCTGAACTGGAATCCCGACACCGTGCTATTCGAGTTGGATCAGCCGTTGGTGCACGAGTTCAAAAGCCGGGTGCTCGCCAACCAGACCGCCTCGCTGCGGGTCGCCCGCCGGGAGATCTCTGTTGACCTGCGCGATGACTGGGAAAGCGCGCTAGGTAGCCACGGGTTCGATCCCACCCAGCCAACGCTGTGGGTAGTCGAAGGGCTATCGATGTATCTACCGGGGCGTGCCTTGAGCCAGCTCTACGCCGCTATCAGCCGACTCTCCGCGGTGGGCAGCCTCGCTGCTATCGAACAGCTAGCCACACACCCAGATATGTTGTTAGACCGAATGATTGCCGATGCTACTGACCGCGGCGACACCGGTGAACTGGAGTTCTTGTCGTTGATCTACAACCAACCGCGCGACGAAGCCGCCACCTGGTTTCGTTGCCACGGCTGGCAGGCGCAACGTACCGAACTGCTGGATCTACTGCACGCCAATGGCCGCTCGACTCCACCAGTCGGCGGGCACGCCTGGTTCATGTTCAGTGCGCTGAGCCTGGTCACTGCGGTCAAGGCAGAGAACCCAGCCTGATCGGCCACCAAAACCAACGGCCGAGTAGCGCGGCAACCGACGGTGTCATGAACGCCCGGACAATCAAGGTGTCGAAGAGTAAACCGAGTCCGATCGTCGTGCCCACTTGTCCAACCATCCGCATGTCGCCGACCACCATGGATGCCATGGTGAACGCGAATACTAAACCGGCGTTCGTCACGACTTTGCCGGTACCACCCATCGACCGGATAATCCCGGTATTAAGGCCGGCGTGTATTTCCTGTCTGAATCGAGCGACCAGCAGCAGGTTGTAATCGGATCCCACGGCCAGCAAAACGATAACTGACATGGCCAGTACTAGCCAGTGCAACGGGATACCCAGAATGTGCTGCCACAGCAGCACGGATAACCCAAATGACGCACCCAAGGAAACCGTGACCGTCCCCACGATGACCGCGGCCGCAACTAAGGCGCGAGTGAGGGCCAGCATGATGACAAAGATGAGGCAGAGCGAGGAAATGACGGCGATCACCAAATCCCATGTGGCACCTTCAGAGACATCTTTAAAAACCGGCCCCAGTCCGGTTAAGTAAATCGGGGCGCCCTCCAGGGGTGTTCCTTTGAGCGATTCCTCGGCTGCGGTGCGTATGGTGTCGACACTGGCGATCCCTTCGGTTGATGCCGGATCAGCTCGGTGTAGAAGGATAAAGCGAGCCGCATGCCCGTCTGGTGAGAGAAAATTTTTCATGACACGTTTGAATTCCGCATTTTCCAAAACCTCAGGCGGCAGATAGAAAGAGTCATCGTTTTTGGCGGTATCGAATGCATGACCCATCGCCGTCGCGTTCGTACCCATCTCGTCCATCTGGTCGAAGAAACCAGACATCGTGCTGTGCAAGGTCAACATCATCGTACGCATGTTCTGCATAGACTCGATCATTGGCGGAAATTCCGCGATCATGCGCGGGGTAAGCCGATCCAATTCTTTGATGTCACCAACCAACGTATTAATTTTCTCGTCTATCTGGTCCAAGCCATCAAGAACATCAAATAGCGACCGGAAGGACCAACAGAGCGAAATGTCATAGCAGTGTTTTTCCCATGAGAAATAGGAACGAATAGGTCGCCAGAAACCATCAAAATCGGCGATACGATCGCGTAGCTCACCAGCGATTTGCTGCATCTGGAGGGTATCGCCAACCATGCGATGAGTATTCGCGGCCAGCTGCGACATGAGATCGGACATGTGCCGCATCGTGGTTATCGTCTTCGCCATGTCGTCGGCCTGCTGCAGGATATCGGCCATGCGGTCACGCTGATAATGCAGCATCTGCATCTGACTGGCGTTTTGCACGCTGATCTGAGCCGGGATGGATGTGTGCTCCATCGTTGTGCCGTCTGGCCTAGTGATGGCCTGGACCCGCGAAATTCCCGGAACCCGAAAAATCCCCTTGGCGAGTTTATCTAAAACCAGAAAATCCGCCGGATTACGCAGATCATGGTCGGCTTCGACCATCAAAATATCCGGCTTCATCCGAGCCTGCGAAAAATGCTCACCAGCGACCGTGAACCCTTGATTGGCCGGGACCGAACTGGGTAGATAGGCCTGGTCTTCATAGCTAGGTTGGTAGCCAGGTAGGGCGATCAACCCGACCAGGGCGATAGCGCAGGTGGCAGCCAGAATCGGCAGCGGCCAGCGCACGACCGCGGCCCCGATCCGTCGCCAACCACGCATGGTGAGTTGCCGCCTGGGATCAAACACACCGAATCGGCTGCCGACGGTGAGCACAGCGGGCCCTAGTGTCAGAGCCACAAGAACAGCAACCAACATCCCTACTGCGCAGGGCACACCCAGGGTTTGGAAATAGGGCATTCGGGCAAAACTCAGGCACAATATTGCGCCGGCGATCGTCAAACCGGAGCCCAAAATGACGTGCGTTGTCCCTCGGTACATGGTGTAAAAAGCCGTTTCTCGATCTTCACCGGCTTGGCGCGCCTCCTGATAGCGCCCAATGATGAAGATGCCGTAATCGGTTCCGGCAGCGATCGCTAGCGAGGTGAGCATGGTGACCGCGAAAGTAGAAAGCCCGACCAGCCCATGATGACCAACGAGGGCGACAGCACCACGCGCAGCAGACAATTCGAGGCCAACCGTGACCAGCAGGAGCAACACCGTAACCGGCGATCGGTACACGAAGAGCAACATCGCAACGATCACGGCAACCGAAGTCAACGTAATCTTGGCCATGGATTTGTCCCCGGTGTGCTGGAGATTTGCGGCTAGCGCCGACGCGCCCGTGACATAAACCTTGATCCCCGCCGGTGGCGGTGTGTGGTCAACAATGCGGCGAACGGCGTCGACGGATTCGTTGGCCAACATTTCGCCTTGATTACCGGCGAGATTGAGCTGGACGGTAACGGCTTTGCCGTCATTGCTTTGCGCTCCTGCCGCAGTGAGCGGATCACCCCAAAAATCTTGGATGCTCAGCACATGCGTTGTGTCGCTACGCAACGTAGTGATCAAAGTGTCATAGAACTTGTGGGCATCCTGGCCAAGAGGTTGCTCCCCGGCCAGCACGATCATCGCTACGGTGTCGGTATCACCCTCATGGAAGGTGTAGTCGATGCGTTTAAGGGCCACCAGCGACGGCGCATCTTTGGGGCTCAGCGAGACGGCTCGCTCGCGTCCGACGGCTTCCAACGAAGGAACGAACGCGCTCAGCACAATCACCACGGCCAGCCAGAACAGCATGATGGGCACCGCGAAGGTGCGGATCATCCTGGCCAGCAGCGGCCGTTCGTCATGAGCCTGACTAGCGCCGGTGACGTTCACGTAGACGGCTCTTTCCTCTTGTTCCTAAGACGGGCACCGGGTTCGTTGGCCAAGTATGCAGTCGCCGCAGAGACCACCGGCCGGGGTGCGGTAGTAAAGGCAGCAGCTCAAACGACGATAGCTGAGCCCGTTATCGCTGAATTGTATTGCACCTGAAAGTCTTTGGTCTTGGCATAAACGGCGAGCAAGTTGCCATCCCGGACCTGGCGTGGAATCGCTGCGATAGCGATCGAAAACCTGGGCAGCACCCAGTAACGCCGAAGCCGTATTTCCTTGCAATACCTTTTCCGAGATCGACGCTAGCCGTTGCACCGCTGCGGCCAGCGGCACCAGATGCGTTTCCAGGACCAGATCGGCCAACTGCTGGGGCAGGCCGTCCCCCCGCCACGCGACCGGGCGTTCGGCGTGCAGCCGAATTTGTCCGTCGTCTTCTCTGAACAACAGTTGCGCAGCGGCTAGATCCGGCACGAGTTGGTAGCCGGCCAGGCCGCCGACCCCGATCGACCAGAGCCGCGCAGCAAAGCTGAGGAAAAAGGTGGAGATCGCTACCCTGCGGTCACGGGTATAGATGCGGTCTTGCACGGTGGCAATGATCCCGGCTAGCAGGCGGGTGTCGGTGTAGGGCCGCCGCCCCGGCAGCCAACGGTCCTCGGCCCGCAGCCCGGTCCCGAGGGT
>JAIENC010000012.1 GCA_019751635.1 Mycobacteriaceae bacterium | reverse complement strand
CGCTCTCGACGGTCTTCACATCGTAGCCCTCCATCAGGGCCTGCAGCGCGTTGATCGGGTCGATCTCGGTGACCGTTACCCGGGCACCCTGGCCCTTGAGAGACTCCGCGCACCCCTTGCCGACGTCGCCAAAGCCACAGATCAGCGCTTTCTTGCCACCGATTAGCACGTCGGTGCCACGGTTGAGCCCGTCTATAAGCGAGTGGCGGCAACCGTATTTGTTGTCAAATTTGGACTTGGTCACCGAGTCGTTGACGTTGATCGCCGGGAAAGCCAGATCCCCGGCCGCAGCGAACTGATACAGCCGCAGCACACCCGTGGTGGTTTCCTCGGTGACACCCCGGATCGATTCAGCGATCTGGGTCCACTTGTTGCGCTCGGTCTGGAAACGTTGCCGCAGCAGGTTGAGGAAGATCTTCCACTCTTCGGAGTCATCTTCTTCGGCGGGCGGTACCACGCCGGCCTTCTCATACTGTGCCCCACGCAGCACCAACATGGTGGCATCGCCGCCGTCGTCGAGGATCATGTTGGCCGGCTGGTCGGGCCAGGTCAGCATCTGCTCGGCAGCCCACCAGTACTCTTCGAGGGTCTCCCCTTTCCACGCGAAAATCGGCACACCTTGGGGCTCTTCGGGCGTGCCATATGGGCCGACCACTACCGCGGCGGCGGCATGGTCCTGCGTGGAGAAAATATTGCAGGAGGCCCACCGGACTTCAGCGCCGAGGCTGGTCAAGGTCTCAATCAACACCGCAGTCTGCACCGTCATGTGCAGTGAACCCGAAATCCGGGCCCCCTTGAGCGGCTGCACCTGCGCGTATTCGCGGCGCAACGACATCAAGCCCGGCATCTCATGCTCAGCCAACCGGATCTCATTACGACCAAACTCGGCCAACGCCAAGTCGGCAACCTTGTAGTCGATGCCGTTGCGAACGTCGGGGGTCAACGACCTTTCGATCGTGGTCATAGAGTGCCTCATCCTTCTGGGGATACCGGGTGGTCTGTGCGCCTTGGGCTATATCAATGACAGCCTAGTGGCGACCGCGAAAGCGGCGAGACCGGGCGCAGCGAGTCGCCATGCCTTCGCCAGCCTAGCCCCCACCACATCGGACTGCTTCTTCGACGGCTACCCCATGCCGCTCCGCGAACGGCGTCATCAGCTGCGCCAGGTCCACCGCGACGTCATGGTCAGCCTCGGGCGGCATAGACACGTAGCTCATGGCCAGTCGGACAATCGCACGCGCCAGGACACCCGCTTCTTCGTCGCCAGCCCGGACCCAGCTCTGGGTGAACACCACAGTCAGCCGTGCCGATGCCCGCGTAATGATCGGCGCGCTGTCGATGGTGATGATCTGCAGCAGATCGGATTTGGCGACTCCGGTCAGGAGCGACCGCACGAGCGGATCGGCCGCGGACTCGGTGAAAAAAGAGCGAAAACCCTGCAAAAAAGCGCCGTAAATATCGCCGACATGGGCGGTGATGGCATCCCCAACGGCGTCAACCAGCCGATCAGCCAGCCGCACCGCGTAGCCTTGCGCCAAACCTAGCCGGGACCCGAACTCGTTGTAGATGGTCTGCCTGCTGATGCCCGCGGCCTGCGCCACATCGGCAAGTTTGATGGCCGACCAATCCCGAGTCAGCAGCAGATCACGCATCGCATCGAGCACCGAATCCCGCAGCAGGGCCCGCGAGGCCTCAGCGTAGAGCGTCCTTTTCGCAGGCGCGAGACCCGCGGTCACGGTTGGGGTGTCGATGCCGGGCGCGCCGTTTCTACCATCTCGAAATCGGATTTGGCCGCGCCACAGTCTGGACAGCTCCACTCTTCGGGGATGTCATCCCAGCGCGTGCCGGGCGCGATGCCATCCTCCGGCCAGCCCAGTGCTTCGTCGTACTCAAAGCCGCACTGGATGCACCGAAATAACTTGTAGTCGGTCATGCTTTGGCTCCTGTCGGTTCAAAATCAACTTTTTCCCGGACCCCGCAATCCGGACAGCACCAGTCATCGGGAATCTGGCACCACGGCGTGCCCGCAGGAAAGCCTTCCCGAACAGCTCCCGTGGTTTCGTCGTAGAGGTAACCGCAGACTGGGCAACGGTACGCAGCCATTATGGCGCCAACGCGTATCTAGCCAGAATCTTGCGCTGCCGGCGTGGATCGAGATTCACCTTGGTGATATCGCCGTTGTAGTGCTCCAACACCCGATGGTCCATCACCTTGCGCCACAGCGGAGGGAAGTAGGCCAAGCTGATCATCGACGCATAGCCGCTGGGCAGATTCGGCGCCCCCGCCACGCTGCGTAATACCTGATAGCGCCGAGTGGGATTGGCATGGTGATCGCTGTGTCGCTGCAAGTGGTACAGGAACAAGTTGGTGACCAGATGATCGGAGTTCCAGCTGTGCTCCGGGGCGCAGCGTTCGTAGCGGCCACTGGCGTTCTTGGCCCGCAACAACCCGTAATGCTCGAGATAATTCACCGTCTCAAACATGGTGAAGCCATACACCGCCTGAATGATGACGAACGGAATCAGCGCTGGACCAAAGACCCCCACAAGGACACCCCAGAACACCACCGACATCAGCCAGGCGTTGAGCACATCGTTGCGCAGCCAGGCTTGGGGATGCCACGGACTCATGCCCTGCCGACGCAGTCGCTGCTCTTCCAGATGCCATGCCGAACGCAGACCGCCGACGACGCTGCGGGGCAGATACTCCCAAAACGTCTCGCCGAAACGCGCCGAGGCCGGGTCTTCCGGTGTCGCTACCCGAACGTGATGGCCACGGTTGTGCTCGATGTAGAAGTGCCCGTAGCACACCTGGGCCAGAGCGATCTTGGATAACCACCGCTCCAGCACGTCCTTTTTATGCCCCATCTCGTGTGCGGCGTTCAAGCCGACGGCGGCCATCACCCCGACCGAGAGGGCTAGGCCGATCTTGGCTGGCCAGCTCAGCCCCCCGGAATAACCCAGCCAACCCAGATCCGACGCGGTGAATAGATACGACGCGACAATCACGCTGATGTACTGAAACGGGAGGTAGGCGTACACGCAATAGCGGTAGTACTTGTCATTTTCTAGCCGGTCCATCACCTCGTCGGGTGGGTTCTGCCCATCTGGGCCAAACCGCAGGTCCAGGGCGGGCAACAGCACGTAAACCAAGAAGGGGCCGATCCAAAACAACGCCTGCGAAGCGGTTTGCCAGCCGAAGTGATTCAGCCCCCAGATGATCGGCAGGATCACCAGCAGCATCGTTGGGGCGATCAATCCGATCAGCCACAGGTATCGCTTCTTGTCTCGCCACATCATGACATCGGGCCGCAGCGCAGTGGTCATAGCGCCAAACCTCCTTGTGAGTCAGGCCACAGTGATGTTTGGACAATACAGCTTCTTTTGTCTTACGTCTAGACAAAAATGCCTTATTTGTAAAACTAGACGGCTTGTTTGCTGGCCAGCACCGAGTGGCGACGGCCATACCCGAGATAGACCAGAATCCCCACTGCTATCCACACAACAAACCGGAGCCACGTGATCAAGGTCAGGTTCAGCATTAACCACAGACACGCGCACACCGACAGGATCGGCAGCAAGGGCACCCACGGGGCGCGAAACCCACGCCGCAGATCGGGCCGAGTCCGCCGCAATACCACTACCCCTGCAGATACCAGGACAAATGCGAACAAAGTGCCGACATTAACCATCTCTTCGAGCTTGTCTATCGGAAACACCGAGGCCGTCACCGCAACCCCTGCACCGACCAGTGCCGTGATTCGAACTGGGGTACCGCGCGAGCTGGTCTTAGCCAACGACTGCGGCAACAGCCCATCGCGTGCCATGGCGAAAAGCACCCGACACTGCCCAAGCATTAACACCATCACCACAGTGGTCAGCCCCGCTAACGCCCCGATAGAGATGATCCCGGTGGCCCAGCCAGCACCATTGGCGACGAAGGCGGTCGCCAGGTTCGCGTGTTGACCGTTCGTCCCGTCCCTCAGCACGGTGTAGGGCACCATCCCGGACAACACCACCGAGACGGCAACGTAGAGCACGGTCACGACGACCAAGCTGGCAATGATCCCGCGCGGGACGTCACGCTGCGGGCGCTGGGTCTCTTCGGCCATGGTGGCCACAATGTCGAACCCGATGAACGCAAAGAACACAATCGACGCGCCGGCTAGCACCCCCGGCCAGCCGTAATGGCTGCTATTTGCCCCAGTCAGCAGCGCCAACACCGATTCGTCTAAGCCTGATCCTCCCCGAGCGGACTGGGCCGGCGGAATGAACGGCGAGTAGTTGGCCGCCTTAATGTAGAAGGCGCCGACGATCACCACAAACACCACCACGCAAACCTTGATCGCGGTGATGACCGCCGAAAAATTCGCCGACAACTTGGTGCCCAGGGCAATCAAAACCGCGACCAACGTGACGATCAACAGCGCACCCCCATCGAGTCTGACTACTGTCGACGTACCCCAGGGGAACGTAACCGAGCCAAGCCCGACGGTGCCGCTACCGAATCCGAACACCGTGGCCAGGTAGCTCGACCACCCTTTAGCCACCACGGCCGCGCCGACCGCCAACTCCAACACCAGATTCCAGCCAATGATCCAGGCCAAGAACTCACCAAAGGTGGCATACGAAAAGGTGTATGCGCTGCCAGCTACCGGCAGCAAAGAGGCAAATTCAGCGTAGCACAACGCCGCCAACCCACACGTCAGCGCAGCAATCAGAAAGGAGATCCCAATGGCCGGGCCGGTGATATTGCCGGCAGTCGATGCGGTGACCGTGAAGATGCCGGCACCGATCACCACCGACACACCGAACACCACCAGGTGCCACCATTGGAGGTCCTTACGCAGCCGGGTACCTGGCTGTTCGGTCTCGGTGATCGATAGTTCGATCGACTTGGTACGCCACCGATCGGTCATGAACCCGCCCCTTTTCTCACTTAGCGGGACAGCACGCTACCGAAAGGGCGCCGGTGATGAGTAATCTCCACAAGATGCGCGGGCATGCCATCGTGGTCGGGGCCAGCATTGCTGGGCTATGTGCTGCACAGGTGCTGTCAGACCACTACCAGCGGGTGACGGTTGTCGAACGCGACGAGTTACCCGATACGCCTACCAACCGGGCAGCGGTGCCCCAGGGCCGACACTTACACCTTCTGATGGCTCGCGGCGGGCAGGAGCTTGGCGATCTATTCCCCGGCCTGCTAGACGATATGGTCGCTGCGGGAGTACCCAAGTTGGCGAACCGGCCGGACTGCATTTACTTCGGCGGTGCCGGTCACATCCTGGGAACGGCGTCGTATCTGCGCAAGCCGTTTACCGCCTACGTCCCCAGCCGACCGCACCTAGAGTGGCAGCTGCGAGGTAGAGTCCGCAATCTGAAAAACACCACTATTGTCCGGCGTAGTGTGGCCGAGCCACGCTATGACCCCACGTTGGAGCGGGTCATCGGCGTTGTGCTGGACCCCGATCCATCCGCTTCGGCTACCGAACCTGCCGGCACCCCCGAGTTTCTCGCCGCCGACCTCGTTGTCGACGCGAGCGGCCGCGGAAGCCGACTACCCGGATGGTTAACGCAGTGGGGCTATCAGCGTCCGCCGGAAGAAGTCATCGACGTCGGCATTAGCTATGCCAGCCACTTCGCCCGTATTCCTGACGGCATGATCGACGAAAAGGTGATTGTCAACGGCGCATCACGTGATCAACCGCTCGGCTTGGGCATGTTGCGCTACGAGGACCGAACCTGGATTCTGACCACCTTTGGCGTGGCCAAAGTCAAGCCTCCGGCCACGTTTGACCAGATGCGGGCACTAGCTATCGAACTGCTACCAGCTCGGTTTAGCGCTGCACTGCAGCACGCCGAACCCGTCGGCAGCCCGGCCTTTCACTCGTTTCCTACCAGCAGGTGGCGGCGCTACCACAAGCTGGACCGATACCCGGCCGGCATTGTGCCGTTTGGGGACGCGGTAGCCAGCTTCAACCCCACTTTTGGCCAGGGCATGACAATGGCCTCCTTACAGGCCGGTCAGCTGCGGCAAGCCCTGCAATCTCCGGGGGACCACCTGGCGGTCACCCTCAATCGGGCCACCGCCCGAACCCTGCGACCGGTGTGGAGGATGAACGCCGTCGTCGACACGAGTTTTCATCATGCCGCTGGGCCCACATCATGGTGGTATCGGCCAGCCGGGTGGCTGTTTGATCGAATACTGGCTGCCGCCGAGACCGAACCTGTGCTCGCTGAGTGGTTCTTGCGCAGGTTTTCGCTGCTCGACAACCTGTACTTGGTACCGCCACCGATGGTCGTCGGCCGGGCAATCACCCATGATGTGCGCCGATCGCTCGCTGCCCGGCGGCAATAACCTCATCCGGTCGGGGTGCGATACAAGTCAGGTTCGAGGTAAATCACCTGCGCGATTGGCACCTCAGCACGAATATTGGCTTCGGCGGCATCGATGGCGGCCGCAACAGCGGCCAGTTCCAAACGCGGCCCCACCGCGATTTTGGCGGCAACGAGTAACTCATCGGGACCTAAGTATTGGGTCCGAAGATGAATCACCCGATCAACGTGCTCGGTCTGTTCCAACGCCGCCCGGATCGCACGTACCTGGGCGCCGGTCGCGCCTTCACCGATCAACAGACTGTGCATTTCGACCATCAAAATAATCGCGATAACTCCGAGCAGCACCCCAATAGCGGCGGTGCCGATGCCATCCCACCTGGGGTCACCGGTAACAGCCGTGAGCGCCACCCCACACAGCGCAAAGACTAACCCCACCAAGGCACCGCTGTCTTCGAGTAATAACACCGGCAGTTCAGGGTTGCGTGAGTTGCGAACAAAACGCCACCAACTGCTCTCCCCCTTCAACGGCCGGGACTCGATGACCGCGGTGCGAAAGCTCAAGGCTTCCAAGATAATCGCCACCGTTAAGATCGCCACCGCCACCAGCGGCGAGTTCAGGCCGGTGTGGTGAACAATTTTGCGGTAGCCCTCATAAAGAGCAAACACTGAGCCAAGGATGAACAGCACCATCGCAACCACGAAGGACCAGAAATAGCGGCTGCGGCCGTAGCCGAACGGATGCAAAGCATCGGCCTGTCTGCGCGCCGCGCGCCGACCTAACAGCAGCAAAGCCTGATTCGAGGTGTCGGCCACCGAATGCACCGCCTCGGCAAGCATCGACGAGCTGCCGGTGACCACAAAGCCGATGAACTTGGCGGCGGCGATACCGATGTTTGCCAGCAGGGCCGCCACGATCGCCCGGGCACTGCTCTCACTAGCCATTGGCACTCACGCACATCACAAGCCCCCCGTCACTCTGAATAATTTGGCCGGCTCCCGAGCAACCAACCGGATAGGGCTATCGTCTGCTGCTATCCAGGCGGCCATGCCGCGTTCCAGCGTGAGCGTGCCAGACTTGGCCTGCACCGTCGCGCAGCCTTCGGCGCACAACACAATCTGCGGGCCGTCATGCAACGACGGGGCATCGACCTCGTGGCCGCACTCGTCACCACCCAGGGTCAGTAGTGAAACGGCAAACTCCTCGGCAGCGGTTTCATAGACCAGGGCGATGCCCTGGCGCTGTGTCGCTGGGCGCAACTGCGCCTCGGTGACCGGGGTGAAGTCGAGCACCCGCAACAGCTCCGGCACATCAACATGCTTAGGCGTCAAACCTCCCCGTAATACGTTGTCGGAGTTTGCCATCACTTCAAGCCCGACACCCGAGAGGTAGGCATGCAGATTGCCGGCCGGCAAAAAGATCGCTTCACCTGGGGCCAGACTGATCCGGTTGAGTAAAAGCGCGGCCAGCACACCAGCATCACCGGGATACCGTTCGCCAAGCTCCAGCACAATCTTGACATCCGCCGCAAACTCCTTAGCGCCGGAGCTGAGATAGCTGATAGCGCCCTCGAGGAGGACTGGCACGAGCACATCGAGGTGTGGTTGAGGTGCGGTGATCCACGTGGTAAATACCGCACGCAGGCCGTCAGCATCTGATTGGTCATTAAGGAGTTCGATGTAGGGGTTGAAGTCCGCGATGGCTAAAGCCTCAAGCAATGCGATGGTGCGAGCCACCGGCCGGAACCCGGCGAGCGCTTCAAACTGGTGCAGTGCGATAAGCAATTCGGGTTTGTGGCTGGTATCCCGGTAGTTGCGTTCCGGGGAGAACACCGAAACACCGAGTAGCTCTTCGCGCTGGTAGCCCTCGACAGCCTGGGCAGCGCTGGGGTGAGCCTGCAACGATAATGGCTCTTCGGCCGCTAACACCTTGACCAGGAACGGCAGCACATCACCGAACCGAGCACGCAGCCGAGGACCAAGTTGGCCTTCCGGGTCGGCGACCACCTTATCCAACAAGGAGATTGCTCCGGTCTTCGTCTCCAGCCAAGCCGGATCACCTGGATGGGCACCGAACCATAGTTCAGCCTCTGGATGTGCGGCCGGCACCGGTCGACCCGTGAACTCGGCGATAGCGGTCCGCGATCCCCAGGCGTACGTCCGTAACGCTCCGCGCAACAGCTCCACGGTCCCTGTTTATCTCCGCATCAATCGCCAATAAACCGCAGCCATCTCTAGCCGGACGGCCAGTAATGCTAGTTGCTGCTCAGCATGCCCAATCCCAGACGGATCCGCCGGGTCACCAACCCCTTCCGGCACATCCGCGGCGGAAACTACGTCAATATCATCAAGCATGGCAACTCGGGCGGCCACCACCGTCCGCTCGCCAGCCAACGTCAGGGCCACTACCCGCAGCCGCTGCGGCAGCGGTCCCTCGAGCTGTTCGTCGTGAAAAAGCGCGGCACCGGGAGCCTCCATGGCGCCACCCCGGCCATGTAACGCCGCAACCGCATCCACCAGCCCCGTGGCAGCGGCTGCCTGATGGGCAACCCTCAGTAAGACCGCACTGCCGTGGCGGGCCAGCGCGAGCGTCGCAGCACAGTCACCGGCCAAGGCAACTTGGCGTCCGGCCATGCGAGCAGCCAGCATCTTGGCTGGATTGGTGAACGAATCGCGGCCCACGCTGTTGCGTAATGCCTCCGCATCCAGCGCGTCAGCCAGCGACCATAAGTCGGTCTTTACTGCGGCATCAACGCTGTGCAGCGTGGCCAGGCCGGCAGCCAGGTAACGGCACAGTCCGAACTCATCAGGAACCCGTAGCCTTGGTTCGAGCACAGCCGCTCGACCAGCGGTAGCGTCACGCAGCGGTCCTGCGTATGGCGCCGCCACCACGACCCGAGCGCCGCGGCGTACCCCGGCGGCCGCGCCCGCCGCCAGCACTGGATCGCCCGGATCATCACCGGCAACGATCAGCACATCAAGCGCTCCGATCCACGGCGGCACCTCGGCGGCGAGCACAATCGGTTCAGCGGCCGCCCCGCCCAGCGTGGCCGCTAACATAGCGCCCGCAGTTTCGGCGACACCACGGCCCGCCAACCAGAGCACCGTCCGCGGGCGACCACCAGCCCGCAGCGCGTCCAGAGCCCCTTCCTGCACCGCCGCGGCGGTAGCCCGAACCTGCGCACCAGCCATCGCCGCAGCGCGCAACTGCGCTTCCCGATCAGCAGCGATCAGTCCGTCAACATCATCGAGATCGACGACGGCGCCGGTCGTGTTCACGGCCGGGGGTCCTGTGCGCTGAGGCGGCCGTTGATGTCCTGGATTTCTGCGGCGACCTGCTGCACTACCGCATCAACATCTTCAGCGCTGCGCCCCTCCACGTTGAGACGTAACAACGGCTCGGTGTTGGAACTGCGCAGATTGAACCAGCTTCCACCGCCTAGATCCACCGTCACACCGTCGAGGTGGTCGAGGCAATGAATGCGGGGGCCAAAAGATTTCAGCACGGCGTCCACGCACGAAGCGGCGTCAACGACGGTGAAGTTGATCTCCCCGGAAGATTCGTAGCGTTGGTAGTCGGCAGTCAGCTCCGACAATGGCCGTTGCTGTTCGCCGAGGGCGGCCAACACGTAGAGCGCGGCAAGCATGCCGGAATCGGCACCCCAGAAATCCCGGAAGTAATAGTGCGCCGAATGTTCGCCACCAAAAATGGCACCTGTCTCGGCCATCAGTGTCTTGATGTAGGAGTGCCCGACGCGTGAACGCACTGGAGTGCCGCCGCGCTCGACTACTAATTCAGGTACGGCACGCGATGTGATCAGATTGTGGATGACAGTCGCGCCGATTTCCCGGCTGAGTTCGCGGGCGGCAACCAGCGCTGTGACCGTTGAGGGCGAGACTGGCTGACCACGTTCATCGACCACGAAACAGCGGTCCGCATCGCCATCAAAGGCCAGTCCAATATCAGCACCCGAGTCCACCACATATTTCTGCAAATCGACCAAATTGGCCGGGTCCAGTGGGTTGGCCTCGTGGTTAGGAAATTCGCCATCGAGCTCAAAAAATAATGGCAACAAGGTAATGGAGTCCATCGAGCCAAACACCGACGGAGCGGTGTGGCCCGCCATACCGTTGCCAGCGTCAACAGCCACCCGCAACTGACGAAGCCCGGACAAGTCGACTAACGACCGCAAAAACGCCCCGTAATCGGCCAACACATCACGATCAGCAACCGTCCCGGCTGGGCCGTCATAGGGGGGAACACCGGCAATGAGCTCATCGCGGATGGTGGCCAACCCCGTGTCCTGACCAACAGGTTTGGCACCCGCCCGACACATCTTGATGCCGTTGTAGGCCGCTGGGTTATGGCTCGCGGTAAACATCGCCCCGGGGCAGTTCAGCAGCCCCGAGGCGAAATAGAGCTGATCAGTAGAGGACAACCCGATCCGCACCACATTAAGACCCTGCTGGATAACGCCACTGGCGAAGGCCTCCGCCAACCCCGGCGAACTGGCCCGCATGTCGTAGCCGATCACGATCTGGCTGGCTCCGTCGGCACGCACGAGCCTGGCAAATGCGGCTCCGACCTCGGCAGCGAAGCCCTGGTCAATCTCCTCGCCGACTAGCCCTCGCACATCGTAGGCCTTGACCACACGTTGAACAGCCGCAGCGGACCGAGACATGTTTATAACTCCTGACGAAGGGGACTTCTTCGCCGTCAGCCTAGTGGCCCCGACCCATCCGAGCGGTCAAGCCAGGCTAGTCCGTGGGATCGGGCAGTACCCGAAGGTGGCCGCGGCGGCGCCCAGAATGGTATGTCGGTGGCGCTGGCACTCCGCCGTTCGGTACGGTCGCAGCGCCCCCAACACAGTAATCGTCGGGATCGGGCGGCACGCTGGCCCCCACCCGCGGCGAGAAGACGTTGACCAGTGCGCCACCCACGCGTCGGTCATGACCCTCGCGCACGGCTTCTGCCAGTGCAACCAGATCGTCGTCATCAGGTTGAGCGGGCAGTGGCCCGCAGTGGCGGACAAGTTCCCAGCCACGTGGAGCAGTGATACGGCGCGCGTGCCCAACGCATAAATCCCAGGAGTGGGGTTCACGTGCGATAGCGAGCGGACCGACAACCGCCGTCGAGTCCGAATAAACGAACGTCAACGTCGCTACCGCAAAATGCGGACACCCGGGCCGACAGCAGCAACGGGGAGCGTTCACGCCGGAAAG
>JAIENC010000189.1 GCA_019751635.1 Mycobacteriaceae bacterium | reverse complement strand
CGGACGCCAGTTCCGATGCGCGAGTGCTTGACGCGCTAGCCGAGGAGCTGGGGGTCGACCTGCGGTTGCCTACGCCGGCGGCGGCCCGAGAAGAACTGCTCGCGCTGGGCGTCTGGAACGATGCACGCCCCGCCGCCCCCACCGTGATGGCGCAGCAGGCGGCCACGCCTGGTCCGGGCGAGGCGGTCTTGACGGGTTGGCGGATGCTGCTTGACAGCGGCCGGTTACAAGACGGCGAGCCGCATCTGGCGGCTACCGCTCGGCCGCCGGTGGCCCGTTTGTCGGCTCGCTCGGCAGCCGAAATTGGTGCTGTCGAGGGTGCTCTAGTGACGATCAGCACCGCCGTTGGTGCGATCACCCTGCCGCTGGCCGTCACTGACCTGCCCGACCAGGTGGTGTGGCTGCCGCTGAATTCACCAGGTTCGGCGGTGCATACCCAGCTGGGTGTGGCGCTCGGTAATCCGGTTGCGATTGGCTTGGCTCGCGTCGACGACGCGGAGCGAAGCCCGGTAGAGGAGCGGTGCTCATGACAGCGTTTGGGCATGACACCTGGTGGCTGGTGCTAGGCAAGGCGCTCGCTGTCTTTGTGTTTTTGCTGTTGACGGTGCTGGTAGCGATCCTGGCTGAACGTAAATTGTTGGGCCGCATGCAAATGCGCTACGGCCCCAACCGTGTTGGGCCGTATGGGTCTTTGCAGAGCCTGGCCGATGGCATCAAACTCGCCCTCAAGGAGGCCATCACTCCGCGGGGGGTGAGCCGCCCGATTTACTTTATGGCACCGGTCATTTCGACTGTGCCGGCAATCACGGCGTTCGCGTTCATCCCGTTCGGTCCGCAGGTGAGTGTTTTCGGCCACTGGACGCCGCTGCAAGTGACGGACCTTCCAGTCGCGGTACTTTTCATTCTGGCCATGTCGGCGATCGGGGTCTATGGCATTGTGCTGGCCGGCTGGTCTTCGGGATCGATCTATCCGCTGCTGGGTGGGGTGCGCTCGACCGCTCAGGTGATCTCCTATGAGGTCGCCATGGGGCTGTCGTTTGCGACCGTATTCCTCTATTCGGGCACCATGTCCACCTCGCAGATTGTGTCCGCCCAAGACCGCGTGTGGTACGTCTTCCCGTTATTGCCGTCGTTTCTGATGTATCTGGTTTCGATGGTGGGCGAAACCAACCGGGCGCCATTCGATTTGCCGGAAGCCGAAGGTGAGCTGGTCGCCGGTTTTCACACCGAGTACTCGTCGCTGAAATTCGCCATGTTCTTCCTGGCCGAATACATCAATATGACGACGGTATCGGCGTTGGCGGCCACCCTGTTTTTGGGTGGATGGCACGCGCCGTGGCCGTTCAACATGTGGGCCGGTGCCAACAGCGGCTGGTGGCCAGTGCTGTGGTTCACCGGCAAGGTGTGGTTCTTCCTGTTCGGCTATTTTTGGCTCCGGGCGACCTTACCGAGGCTGCGTTACGACCAGTTCATGGCGCTGGGATGGAAACTGCTCATTCCGACATCGTTGGTGTGGTTAATGATCGCCGCCGTCATCCGTAGCTTGCGTGATCAGGGCTACCAGCACTGGATGGTGATCTTGGTGGTCAGCAGTGCCGTGGTCGCCATCGTGTTGTTGTGGTTAATGCGTGCACCGCTGAACAGGCCTAACCCGCGTGCACGAGAACGCATGCGGGCACCGCAACGCACCGCGGCGGAATCGGAATTTCCGGTACCGCCGTTGCCGGTCGGTGCCAGGAAGGGGAACGCGGATGGCTAAATTACCCAAAGCCTTAGCCGCCATCGCCGGCTTCGGGGTGACGTTTGCAACGATGTTCAAACGGCCGATCACCGAGCAGTACCCGGAGCAACCCGGTCCAGTCGCGCCGCGCTACCACGGTCGTCATCAGCTCAACCGGTATCCGGACGGCTTAGAAAAATGCATTGGCTGCGAGTTATGCGCCTGGTCTTGTCCGGCTGATGCGATATACGTCGAAGGCGCCGATAACAGCGAGCAGGAGCGGTACTCGCCCGGGGAACGGTACGGTCGGGTCTATCAGATTAATTATCTGCGCTGCATCGGCTGTGGTCTGTGCGTGGAAGCCTGCCCAACCCGAGCGTTGACGATGACCAATGACTACGAGATGGCCGACGACAACCGTGCCGACCTCATCTATGAAAAGAGCCGGCTACTGGCTCCGCTGCAACCGGGGATGTTGGCCCCCCCGCATCCCCGGGCGCCCGGCGCCACCGACGCCGACTACTACCGCGGCACGGTGGGCTCATCCGGTGTGCACAGCCAGGACGATGCCGAGGTGCGCCGGTGACTGTGCTGCTTGCTACCGACCTGGCCGCAGAAGTGATCACCCGGACCTCCACCGGTGAGGCAGTGCTGTTCTGGCTGTTAAGCGGGTTAGCCGTGCTCGGCGCGCTAGGCGTGGTGATTGCTGCCAATGCGGTGTATTCAGCAATGTTTTTGGCAATGACGATGATCATCTTGGCGGTGTTCTATATGGCCGAGGACGCACTGTTTTTAGGTGTGGTGCAGATTGTGGTCTACACCGGAGCGGTCATGATGCTGTTCCTGTTTGTGCTGATGCTGATCGGGGTGGACTCAGCCGAATCGCTGGTGGAGACGCTGCACGGGCAGCGGATTGCTGCGGTGATGGTCGGTCTTGGATTCGGTACGGTGCTGATTGCTGGCATCGGTAATGTCACCACGCGCGGCTTTATCGGCCTAACGCACCGCAACTCCGGTGGCAATGTCCAGGGACTGGCCGGGCTGATCTTTTCGCAGTATCTGTGGGCATTCGAGTTGACCAGTGCGCTGCTCATTACGGCAGCGATGGGGGCGATGGTGTTGGCGCATCGTGAGCGCTTCGAGCGTCGTAAAACTCAGCGCGAGTTATCGCAAGAACGATTCCGTCCCGGCGGGCGCCCAACGCCACTACCCGGACCAGGTGTCTATGCGCGTCACAACGCGGTGGATATGCCCGCGCTGCTCCCCGACGGTTCGTACTCGGCCTTGTCGGTGCCGCCGGTGCTGCGGCCACGGATCAGTCTGGAGAAGGGAAGAACACCGTGAATCCGGGCAACTACCTCTATCTTTCGGCGCTCTTGTTCACCATCGGAGCGGCCGGTGTGCTGTTGCGGCGCACCGCAATCGTGATGTTCATGTGTGTTGAACTCATGCTCAATGCGGTCAATCTGGCGTTCGTGACGTTCGCGCGGATGCACGGCAACTTCGATGGGCAGATGGTTGCGTTCTTCACGATGGTGGTAGCCGCCTGCGAGGTCGTTGTGGGTCTGGCGATCATCATGACGATTTTTCGGTCCCGCAAGTCAGCCTCCGTTGACGACGCACATCTCCTCAAAGGCTGACCCTTGGCGATCACACACTTGATTTGGCTCCTGGTGGCCTTGCCGCTGGCTGGCGCGGTGGTTCTGCTGCTCGGTGGTAGGCGCACCGACCGGTGGGGACATCTGCTGGGCAGCGTGGCCGCCATGGCGGCGTTCCTGGTTGGCGTTGGCTTGTTGTCCGTCATGATCGGTCGGCAAGGTTCAGACCGCGCTCTTACCCAGACGTTGTTCAGCTGGATTCCGGTCGGCGGACTGCACCTGGACTTCGGGTTACAGATCGACCAATTGTCCATCTGCTTTGTGCTGTTGATCAGCGGTGTGGGCTCGCTGATCCACATCTATTCGATCGGCTACATGGCCCAAGATCCTGATCGCAGAAGGTTTTTCGGCTACCTCAATCTGTTTTTAGCGGCCATGCTGTTGCTGGTGATCGCGGACAACTACGTAGGGCTCTACGTTGGTTGGGAAGGGGTGGGCCTGGCGTCCTACCTGCTAATCGGGTTCTGGTATCAGCGGCCATCGGCGGCCACAGCGGCCAAAAAAGCGTTCGTGATGAACCGAGTCGGTGACACCGGGCTGTCGCTGGCCATGTTGGTGATGTTCGCCAATTTCAGCACACTGTCTTTCAGCGGGGTGTTCGCCGCCGCGCCTCGTGCCGGATCTGGTGTGCTGACCGCCATTGGGTTGCTGATGCTGCTGGGTGCCTCGGCTAAATCCGCGCAGGTGCCCCTGCAGGCGTGGTTGGGGGATGCCATGGAGGGTCCCACGCCAGTGTCGGCGTTGATCCACGCCGCCACCATGGTGACCGCCGGTGTGTATCTGATCGTGCGGTCTAACCCGTTGTACAACCTGGCGCCGAACGCTCAGTTGGCTGTGGTCGTCGTCGGTACAGTGACTTTACTTTTTGGGGCGATTATCGGCTGCGCCAAAGACGACATTAAACGCGCCTTGGCTGCCTCGACGATCAGCCAGATCGGTTACATGGTGTTGGCCGCCGGCTTGGGGCCGGCTGGCTATGCCTTTGCGATCCTGCATCTACTCACCCACGGTTTTTTCAAGGCCGGACTTTTCCTGGGCTCTGGTGCGGTGATTCATGCGATGGACGATGAGCAGGATATGCGTCGCTACGGCGGATTACGGACCGTCTTACCCATCACGTTTACCACGTTTGGCTTGGGTTATCTGGCGATCATCGGGGTGCCGCCGTTTGCCGGCTACTTCTCCAAGGACGCCATCATTGAGGCCGCGCTGGGTGCCGGTGGGATCCGTGGCGCCATCTTGGGGACGGCGGCGCTGGTGGGTGCTGGGGTTACCGCCTTTTACATGACCCGGGTGATGTTGATGACGTTCTTCGGGGAACGGCGTTGGCGGTCCGGCACCCATCCGCACGAGGTGCCAGGGGTAATGGCCTGGCCGATGATTCTGCTGGCGTTCGGCTCAGTTTTTGCCGGCGCCCTGTTGGCCATCGGCGACACGTTGCCGCACTGGTTGGAACCTGTTGTCGGACAACATGAAATCACACACGCTACCCCGGTCTGGGTGATCACCGTGGTCACCTTGGCGGTGGTAGCACTCGGAATTGGGGTGGCCTACCGGTTGTACGGGATACGCCCGGTGCCGATCACCGCGCCCGTCGCGGTATCCCCGGTGACCATAGCCGCCCGCCGAGACCTTTATGGCGATGCCTTCAACGAGGAGGTGTTCATGCGTCCTGGCGAGCAACTGACTCGCGTGCTGGTGGACGTCGACAATGCCGGAGTGGACGGCTCGGTCAATGCGCTAGCCGCGTTGGTGGGTCGGACCTCCAGCCAGCTGCGCGGTTGGCAGACCGGCTTCGTCCGAAACTATGCGTTGTCCATGTTGGCGGGTGCGGTGCTGATCGTTGCGCTGATCCTGGCGGTCCAGCTGTGGTGACCAATACCAGTTTCCCGTGGCTGAGCGCACTGTGGTTGGTGCCGTTGGCTGGTGCGGTGTTGATCATTGTGCTGCCGCCTGGTCAGCGTCGGCTGGCCAAGTGGACCGGCATAGCGGTGAGTCTGCTGGTGCTGGTGGTGGCGATCATCATCACAGCAGGGTTCGATTCCGGCGGTTCGGCATACCAGTTCGTCGAAACCCATTCCTGGATACCGGCATTCGGCGCCGGTTACACCCTAGGCGTAGACGGCATCGCGCTGGCGCTGGTGTTGCTCACCGCGGTCTTGGTGCCGTTGTTGCTGGTGGCGGGCTGGAACGATGGCGGCCAGCACACCCGAGGTGTGCATGCTTATGTTGCGCTGACGTTGGCCATCGAATCCATGGTGCTGGTCTCGGTTGTCGCGCTGGATGTCTTGCTGTTTTATGTGTTCTTCGAGGCCATGCTCATACCGATGTACTTTCTCATCGGCGGGTTCGGTCAGGGTCAGGGTCGCTCACGGGCTGCAGTGAAGTTCTTGCTGTACAACCTGTTTGGCGGACTCATCATGCTGGCCGCGGTGATCGGACTGTATGTGGTGACCGTGCAGCACGGTGCCGGCACCTTTGACTTCCGCGAGATTGTGGCCGCGGTGCAGTCTGGCAGCTTGGGGGTTGATCCCGGTGTGCTGAAGTTGTTGTTCCTGGGCTTCATGTTTGCGTTTGCGGTCAAGGCCCCGCTGTGGCCGTTTCACCGCTGGCTGCCTGATGCCGCGGTCGAGGCCACTCCGGCCTCGGCAGTGCTGATGATGGCGGTGATGGATAAGGTCGGCACATTCGGCATGCTGCGTTACTGCTTGCAGCTGTTTCCCGACGCATCCGCATATTTCCGTCCACTGATCGCGGTGCTGGCGGTAATCGGGGTGGTCTACGGCGCCGTCGTGGCAATCGGTCAGACCGACATCATGCGGTTGATTGCCTACACCTCTATCTCGCACTTTGGCTTCATCATCCTGGGTATTTTCGTGATGAACAGCCAGGGACAGAGTGGCTCGACTTTATATATGGTCAACCACGGGCTGTCCACCGCGGCAGTGTTCCTCATTGCCGGTTTCCTTATCTCGCGCCGCGGTACCCGCTCGATCGCTGCATACGGCGGCGTGCAGAAGGTGGCGCCGGTGTTGGCCGGGACATATCTGGTCACGGCCTTAGCCACACGGGCGCTGCCTGGGCTAGCCCCATTTATTAGCGAATTCCTGGTTCTACTAGGCACTTTCAACCGGTATTGGCTGATCGCGGTCTTTGGGGTGAGCGCCCTGGTGCTCTCCTCGATCTACATGCTGTGGCTTTATCAACGCGTGATGACTGGACCGGTCACCCCGGGCAACGAACACATCCGGGACCTGGCGCCCCGCGAGCTGTTGGTAGTCACCCCGTTGCTGGTGTTGCTGCTGGTGCTGGGCATATACCCCAAGCCGGCGTTGGACCTGATTAACCCTGCGGTCCGTCACACCATGACCACCATCGGCCAACATGACTCCGCACCGCTCGTGGCCGTGTCAGTGGGAGGACCACATCGATGACTATTCCCGCACCTAGTGTCGAATACTCGCTGCTATTGCCGATGCTGGTCGTGTTTGGCGTGGCGATCACCGGTGTTGTGCTGGAAGCATTTTTGCCGCGCCGATTCCGGTACCCCGCACAGGTGACGTTGGCGCTTGGCGGTTTGGTAGCGGCATTTAGCTCAGTTGTTCGGTTAGGCAGCACGATTCCGGTTGGCGGCCGCACTGCGGTGTTAGGCGCGATAGCCGTGGATCGACCCGCCCTAGTGCTGCAAGGCGCCGTGCTGCTGGTCGCCATGATGGGTGTGATTTTCCTGGCCGAGCAGACGCAAAAGCTCCCCGACGCGCCGCGCGTCGGGAGCTTTTGCGTCTCCTCGGCCAAGGCGGTGGGGCTGGATTTCTTCACCCCACAGGCGTCCGCGGTACCGGGCAGTGTGGCTGAGCAGCAGGCAGTCCGGGTGGGCGCCATTCAGACAGAACTTTTTCCGCTGACCATGCTGGCGGTCGGCGGCATGCTGGTGTTCCCGGCCGCCAATGACTTACTGACGATGTTCGTTGCCTTGGAAGTTCTTTCACTGCCGCTGTACTTGTTGTGCGGCCTGGCTCGTTACCGTCGTCTGGTATCGCAGGAAGCGTCGTTGAAATACTTTCTGCTGGGGGCATTCTCGTCAGCGTTCTTTCTCTACGGCGTGGCTATGCTTTACGGTGCAACCGGCACCCTCGCACTGCCCGGCATTAAAGCTGGATTGGCTGCACACCACGACGATTCGATGGCATTGATCGGCGTCGCGTTGCTCTCGGTTGGTCTGCTGTTCAAAGTCGGTGCTGTCCCGTTTCATTCCTGGGTTCCCGATGTCTATCAGGGCGCGCCGACGCCGATCACCGGCTTCATGGCGGCAGCTACCAAGGTCAGTGCGTTCGGTGCGTTGATGCGGGTGATTTATGTCGCGCTGACGCCACTGCATGACCAGTGGCGACCGGTGCTGTGGGTGATCGCAATCTTGACCATGGTGGTTGGCACCGTCACAGCAGTGAACCAGACCAACGTCAAGCGGATGTTGGCCTATTCGTCGGTTGCCCACGTCGGCTTCCTACTCACCGGGGTGCTTTCTGATATTTCAGCCGGGGTCTGTGCGACGTTGTTCTACCTGATTGCTTACAGCTTCAGCACCGTGGGCGCATTTGCCATCGTTGGTCTGGTTCGGGGTGCAGACGGCCAAGAAGACGCCGATCTCTCGCACTGGGTCGGGCTGGGTCAGCGCTCACCCCTAGTGGGTGTGATGATTTCGATGTTTCTGTTGGCGTTCGCCGGCATTCCCTTAACCAGCGGATTTGTCGGCAAATTCGCGGTCTTTAGCGCTGCGGCCCAAGGGGGAGCCGCGCCACTGGTGATCATTGGGGTGATCGCTAGCGGGATTGCGGCATACTTCTACGTGCGGGTGATTGTGTCGATGTTTTTCACGGCATCATCTCCCGATACACCACACGTCGTGGTTCCTAGTGCGTTGAGCAAGGTGGCCATCGCGGTGTGTGCCGTGGTCACCGTAGCTTTGGGGATCATTCCGCAGCCTCTGCTGGACCTGGTTGACCACGCTGCCCAGTTTGCGCACTAGCCAGGCCAGGATGCTGACCCTGGACTGACCCCGACTGTGCGTCTGGTCGCACGCTCGAGGCCGACTGTGCGACCAGACGCACAGTCGCTGTCGCTGCGGGCAGGCCGGTTAGCGGGCTGGGGTTGGCGAACTCCATATCGTGCGCACAGACCACTCCGCGTGCGGAGCTTCACGCAGTTCACCAGCGGGGTCGACGACCAAGGTCAGCAGTTGTACGGCGATGCCGGTGAGTCGTCCGCGTTGCGGGTCGACGGTGGGAATGGTCACCGCCAGCCGGCTGTCCGGCCGGAAGAAGGTAGTGGTGGTGTCGGCCGGGTCGGCATATACCTGGAGCAACCGCCACGGCGCATGCCCAATGGCGTCTGGCACGGATAGCTGTATCCGGTCGTGTGCGTTCACCGGCAGCTCGCCTTGGGACTGCGGGGTCTGGCAGTTGTCGAGGTTGAGGACATTGCAATACAGAAAAGGCCCCACGCGGACCACATGACCGTGGGTATATGCGGTGATCTCCGGTTGTTGTGGGCTGTTGTCCTGACCAAGCAACCAGGTAGCGGTCCCAGCCCCAACGGCTGCCAGGACTGCTAGCACTGTCACTAGCACGGTTCGAAAGATGGTGTCCCGCCTCATGGGTGTCGGATCACGCCGCTAGCGTTGCTTCGATGTTTTTCTTCCTGCTCGACCATCACCGGTCGATTACCGCCCAAACCGGGGATCAGTGAGTCACCACGGTAGCTGACGATGGTCTGAGCCAGGCCGAGGATGAGTAGCGCACTGACTGCAGTGAACCCGATCCACAGCTCGGTGTATACCAAGACTCCCACTGTGCCGCCGAGCACCCAGGCTAACTGCAGCGTCGATTCTGAACGGCCGAATCCCGACGCCCGCGACTCTTCCGGCAGGTCGCCCTGTAGCGAAGCATCCAGAGCTGCCTTGGCAATCGCACTCGACCCAGAGGTGATCAGGGTGGCCAGGGTAGCCATCAGCAGTGTGCCGGCCACCGCGGCCGCCAGCCCGGCCACGGTCACCGCCAGGGTGCATCGCACCACCAGCATGGCTGGCCTACCCAGCTGCAGCCGTGCACTGGCGAAATTGCCGGCGAAGTTGCCGAGCCCGGCGGCGGCACCGATTAGCCCCAGCATGGCGAGCTGCATCCAACTATTGGCGTCGTGGGCTTTAGCGACGAATGCTGGATACAAGAACAAAAAGCCAACCATCACCTTGACCGTGCAGTTACCCCACAATGCTGTGATGATGTTGCGGCCCAACGGTTGCCGAAGAGCGCCGGCAGCCCGCTGAGCAGCCTTTTTCGCGGCTTGAGCGGTGGTGGATCTACCCGTCCCGGGCCCTTTCTCCGGCCGAGGCGTGGGGTCATCGTGGTGGCGATAACTTAATGTTGCGGGAACTTCGCCGGCGGTCACCTCCACCCAACGCGGAATCCGCATAGACAGGGTGGCCCCAGCGATACTGGCGGCCAGCAGGACGACTAATGCTCCCGGCAGTTTGAGTAGGTGAATGAACGCATACTCCAAGCCACCCGCAATGGCGCCGCCACCGATGGTGCCGCCGAGTAAGCCGAACATGGTCAGCCGGGAGTTGACCCGCACCAGGTCGATCGTTGGCGGCATCACTCGCGGTGTGACCGCGCTACGCAGTACGGAAAACGACTTAGATAGCACCATCATGGCCAGCGCGCAGGGATACAACACCCACGACGGGTAGCTGCCAGTGCCGTCGTCATAGTTCATGATCAGCACCACTGCTAACCCGGTGCGCAGCATAAATGAGGTGGCTAACGCCACCCGGCGGCCATGCTGCAGCCGGTCCAAAGCTGGACCAATCAGGGGGGCGATCACCGCGAATGGTGCGATGGTAATCAACAAATACAGCGCCACCCTGCCTTTGCTTTCGCCGGTAGCTGCGGCAAAAAACAGCGTGTTGGCCAAGGCGACGGCCATCGCCGCATCCACCGCGAAGTTCGCCACTACCGGCCAAGTCAACGCTGTCAGACCGGATTTATCGGCGCCGTCTGCGGTGGCGGCCCGCTGGACCAGCCAGTACATTCGGGAACCCATCTCCCGGCTACGCAGTGCTGCGGCGCGGGTGACAGTGATGCGTTCGCCTGTGCGTGACCCTGCTGGCGGCTGCTGGCGGGGGGGCTGTTGCGGCTGTTGCCCTAAGGGGGGGAGATAACGATTAGCGCTGGTCATAGGCTCCCCGGGAGGGGGCGGGCGGCGCGGTTGGTGATTCGTGGCGTTCCCGGCGGGATAGTTTGCCATGCCGGGGTGCTCCCCGATTGGCCCGGGGCGAGGCTGGGTGCGGCCACGGTGGCCGCCGCCGGATTCCGGACGGCCCGGATGATGACGCCGTCGCTCAGCCACGGACCAATTCTCCACTATGGCGGCCTCGGGTGTGCACAGGCACAACCTGTGTGGCTGGCTATTCATGCTGTCCGGCAGTATTAATGGCTGATGGAAGAGAGGTGGCGGTGTGACTGGACCGGCAGAAGAATCGTTTGCAGCGACTCCTAACGCGATCCTGGCCGAGCGGGCTGAGGGAATCGAGGCGGCCGAGAGTGTGGCGGCGCTGCTCACTGATGCTGTCGACCTGGCACGGGCGGCCATCGCGGAGTTCAGTGGCTCGGACACGATCGGGGAGTACCTCGGCGTGAGTTATGACGATTCGAGCTCTGCTACCCACCGGTTCCTGGCTCATCTACCTGGTTATCAGGGCTGGCAGTGGGCTGTTGTGGTGGCTGCTTATCCCGGTGCCCACCGCGTCACCATCAGCGAGATGGTGCTGGTTCCTGGGCCGACGGCGCTACTGGCGCCGGCGTGGGTGCCGTGGGAGCAGCGGGTCAGGCCGGGTGATTTAACCCCAGGGGATTTGCTTGCGCCGCTCTCTGATGATGAGCGGCTGGTGCCGGGCCATATCGCTAGTGGGGACAAACACGTTGACGATACCGCTGCCG
>JAIENC010000158.1 GCA_019751635.1 Mycobacteriaceae bacterium | reverse complement strand
AGCCTCGGGCCAGCCTCGTGGCCGGATCACCGCCCATGCCAGTACGGCGGCCAACAGTACGAGGGACAGCACCGCGCCAGCCAGTAGCCTGCCCTCCTCGCCTACGCCGTTTTTCCCACGTCAGCATCGTCGGCCAGCGTCGGCCGCACACGCGTACAACGTACCCAGGCCGTGCCTGCGTTAGCCCGGCTTCGGCGGCAATCAGACTGAGGCGATCAACGGCCGGCTCGAACGCCTACGCGGTTCCGTCCTGGGATTTCGCAACCTGACCAACGATATCGCCGGAGAACTGTGAGTAGCCCTTATTGGATTGCAAGTGATTGCTTTTTATGCTAACGTTTTCGGTACCTCTCTCAAAACGCAACATCCTCGGCATCCCGAGATGCGTTTCCTTTGGGTCGGGTCAATAAATAGTCCGAGATCAAAACGGTGTGCATCGAGAAATTGTTCCACGAAACGATGACGTGAGCCGCTTAATCCGTGGTTTTATTTTTGCCTAGGTGATCATGACCGCAAAAAATCGAGGCGAGAAGCGGGAAGGTAATTCGCAATGACTGGCGTCGAAATTGAAATGGTTGGTCTAAGTAAGACTCCACTAAGTAAGACTCCATGCATTGATGCTGCGCTAGCGTTGATCGAAGAAACGCGGAGTTGCCTTGGGGTCGGAGAGCCGGTAACCGGGAGACGTTTCCAGGAGGAAGAGCGTAAATTCCGGGCGATGGAGCAGGTAACTCTCCGCCCCTACGAGGCTCTGTGGCGCCTTGCTCAAGGCAATGAAGCGTGGTGGATTGCCGCTAATGCTCGTTTGTATCCATTAATTTGTTGCGTGAATAGAACGTATTTATTGCTGTCTCATATTATTAAATGCATAAATGATCACGTCGAGATTATCTCTTGCTGCCGTAATGCAATGGACCACATTATAGGGGGGCTGCAGAGTGAGCGAGGTTGGGTTAAAGAATTATTTCTTGAGGATCTGCCAGCGGCACGGGTCGCCGATACCGAGTTCGCAAACGCCGCCATGGTCAAACATCGCGAACTGGTCAGCGAACTGAGGAGCTCGACGACCCCGCTGGTAGTTGGGTCCGAAGGTTCCTGGGCGGTAGGGAGCAGAGGTATAAACGGAGTCTGTGTCGAACTGGAAACGTCTTTGGCAGGGGTCCGGGGCTCCGGCAATCCGTTGACAGCATTCAGTCCAGCTACCGGTAGCGTGTCCATGCCAACAGCACAGTTGCTGAGTGCGTCGACGGCATTATCAGATTACGCCATGGAGTTGGAAGCCATAAAATGTGGGCCTGAGTTCCTGGCGGAGGTGGAGAAGACTCATGGTCTACTCGCTGCCGAAGATTTTATTTCCGCGTTGTCGAGGTTTGTAGAGCTACACAACCTGCTGCTGGCTGAACTGAGTGCAGAAGTGCGACTTGTGGCCGAAGATATGGGTAATGCTGCCGGGAGCTACCGGGATACCGACGCCGTGGCTGCCGCCCTAATAGCTTAATTAGCCGCAGAATTGCTAGCGGCCCAGTGGCCGTTACGGCCTGAGGAGCCGCGGTGATGACGCAGGCGACTTACCGCAATCGAGCCGATGTTGTGATACAACGCGCTGCCGATGAACGATGCTGAACCTCAGATTGCGGTGACGGCATTGCGGCCAGTCTGTTTCGCCGTATACATCGCGGCGTCGGCGCGAGCGGTCATGGTGGATACCGATTCTCCGGGGATGGCCAGGGTGGCTCCGATGCTCACCGTTGCGCGGATGGTGTTTCCGGCATGGTGAATCGGTTCGGCAACCCGACGGCGAATTTTTTCGGCGATCCCGATCACTTCATGAATGCTGTGCACACTGGGAAGCAGGACCAGCATCTCGTCGCCACCAATGCGGCCCACGGTGTCGCCATCACGTACGCAGTTACGGATGCGCTGCGCCAGCGTAGCTAGGACAACATCGCCTAGGGGGTGTCCCCATACATCGTTGATTTCCTTGAAATAGTCTGCGTCGCAAAACAATACACCCAGATCGGAGCCGGGAACACGCTTGTCCTGCAGGGCGGTCTCTAATCGTGCGATGGTTTCGGCATGATTCACTAGTCCAGTGAGGCTGTCGATGCGAGCTAACCGCTCCAGCTCTCCTTGCGCTTTCATCAGCTCATGCTGGTGGTACAGCAACCTCTGCTCATACTGATGGCGTTCGGTGACATCGCGGATTGCCGCTGAGACGTACTGTGTGTGCGCGATGCGTAGGGAGCTCAGGCTGACATCGACAGGAAACTCTGTTCCGTCAGAGCGTCGCCCCCACAAAGGCAATTCGCGCCCCATCGGGCGCGGCACGGGATTGGCGTGGAAATCGGCGCGGTGTCCCACGTGCTTGTCGCGGAAGCGGGTGGGCAGAAGGATCTCTACTTCCTTACCGATCAGCTCTGCGCGCGGGTATCCGAACAGCCGGTCAGTCTGTGCGTTAGCGAAGGTAATTCGGCCATCTGGCCCCACAATCACCATCGCGTCAGGAGCGGCTTCCAACATCTCGGAGAACATGGGCTGGGCGCGTTGCTGATCGGCGGCTAAGTCCCGGATCACGGTGACAAACCCGCTCACCTGATTGTGCTGATCACCGATGGTGTTGATCGTTACTGTGGCCCGGAACTGATCTCCGTCTTGACGGATCCGCCAACCTTCGAACTCAACCCGGCCCGCCGCTAAGGCCGCGGTCAGCTCCTGTTCTGCTAATCCAGCGGATCGATCTTCCGGCGTGTAAAACATCGATACGTGCTGGCCGACAGCGTCGATAGCGTTGTAGCCCAACAGCGCTTGCCCACCGGCGGTCCAGCGGACCACCGTGCCGGACAGATCAAGCAGCATGATTGCGCGGTCGCTAACTGCGTCAAGCACGGCATCAATCTCGTTGGTTCCCCACGTACTGTGCGGGGCTACTGGATGGGGCATCACCCGGCCTTATTCGTCCAGCACATACAGCGATGGTATGGCTTTCGAGCCCTTTTGGCGGTCTGGACGCGCCCGACCGCTCACCGATGACTGGTACGGGTAGCAGGACGAGGTTACGCCGGGAATGTGTCGCTGTCGGCATAGGCCTTGACGGCTTTACGTACCTGTTTAGCCAGGCCAGTGCGGATCTCCTGGACGAGTCCTGCCGTCTGCTGGCGATTGTGCGTTGCTAACTCGAACTGGTCAAGGACGCCGCGGAAGACGGGGCCCCAGGTTCTTTCCATTTCGGTTTGGGCGTGCGCGGCCACGTGCTTGGCGGCGCGGGCTATGTCGGCCGCTTCGTCTAACTCTTTTGCTGCCTCCAGTAGATCCGGCAGTAGGACCTTTAGATCTGCCATGGGGAATCTCCTCGTCTGGGGTCAACCGCTCCCGTCAGGTCAACGGGTGCCCGCTCACCAGTGGTTGGGGTGCCCGCGTCCGCCGCACCGTCTTCGTCGGGGTCCGTGGCGGGGGCGAAAGGGACTGCCTTGGCGGGCGCGGCTTCTTTGGCGCTGAAGCGTTGGGCAGGCATGTCGGACCACGGGACAGCGTGGCCCAGCTTTTTCCCCGTTTCCCTCTCCGGGGCAGCGACAGCGGGCGCCGACAATACCGATGCGGCCGGCGTCCGCTCCGTTACTGGCACCGACTCCGCTTGGGGTGCCGGCAGTGTGGGCAGGCGAGTCAACATGGACTCAAAATCAATAATCCACATATCTGGCGCGGCAACCACCTCGGCCTGCACCGATTCGTGCAGCGCTGGGTACCTTCGCAGCCTGGTAGCCATGTGTCTGTAGTGAAAAGCCATCTTCCTGGCGTGATTTTCTTGCTCAGCCGAAAACCCCGCCGCGAAGGCGCTTAGTATTCCTGCGAGAGCAAACATTCCCAACATAGCGGCCGCGCTTGCAAATGCCCAGGTCTCTATTTTCTTGAGGGTAGCCGTGTTAAGTGCCTGCGTCCCGTTGCTGACACCGGGCGCGGCAGCCTGCAGCCGTGTTGATGTGGATCGGCTCCTCATCGTGGCTCAAGAACCGAGAGCGGTGTAATTGAGTCACCGAATATTTTGGTTAAAAATCAACTGGCACTGACAATTTCGGCGATAGCTGCTGACACCACCGCTGGTACCGCGTCGGCGACGGGTGGGGTCAGCCCGACGCCGTGACTGATATCGGCGGCCTCAACGGTAAACAGCACCAGTCGATGAGGTTCCCGGCCTAGCGCCTGCCCCAAGGCCAGTGTCTGGGTGACGTCGAGACCATGTGTGCTCATCGAATCAGTCTGGCTCGCGGTACAAGACGCGATGCGACGGATCCGGCCCGGCATAGCTGGGGATGCCACCGCCGCATCGATCACCACGGCCAGCGCTACTCCGGACCACGCATCGAGCAGGACTATGGGATCTTCTATCCCGATGACCACGCGAACACCAGGCAGTTTTCGTGCGTTGATAGCGCTGGCCACGGCAGGTCCAACGCCGTCATCGCGCCGATAATCGTTTCCGATACCGATCACCACGATGTCGGCGGCAACGGCGTTCACTGCCGATCCACCGTAAGCCGCAGAAAATGTGTTGCGCAAGAAATGCACGGGTCATAGCTGCGAATCACTCGCTCGCACAACGCTGTCAGCTCGTGGTCGGCTAGTGCGAGATTCGCCGATACCGCGCTGGCTAGAGCGGCTTCAATGGCTGCCTGGTTCTGCGAAGTGGGCGGGACAATGGTTGCGGCTTCGATCGTCCCCGCTTCGTTGATCTGGTATCGGTGGTAGAGCAGGCCGCGTGGTGCTTCGCTGACGCCGTGACCGATCCCGGCGCGTGCCGGGACGTCAACAAAGGGCTTGGCCGGGCGCTGGTATTCATCGATGATGCGTAGCCCTTCTTCAATCGCGTACACGACCTCGACGGCACGAACGATGATGCTGCGAAATGGGTTTCGACATTGCGCTGCGAGTCCTGCCGCGGCTGCGGCGTGTCGGGCGACCGGCGAGAGCGTTGATGAGTTCAGTGCATAGCGTGCTAGTGGGCCGGTAAGGTAGCAGCCGCCATCCAGAGTCGCGTGCAGCGCGGTGGAGTAAGGCACCTGCGATTCGCGGATATGATCGCTGAATTCCGCAGCGCGAAAAGAATTTCCGGCGCTATGGATGATCTGACCATTCTCGATCGGGTATCTTTCTGGCTGACTCAACGCCAAGAATTCGTGCTCAAGTTCAAAGTCGGGAAAATCGAATCTGGACACCCACATCACCGTGGTCACGGCGTCGTCGAGTGCCCGACGCAATTGCTCAGCTAGCGGAGCCAGCTCCTGGCGGGTGGGCACCGAATAGAAACCGCCCAACCGCACATTGATCGGGTGAATCGACCGCCCGCCAATTAATTCCATCAGCTGATTGCCGATCTTCTTGAGAGCCAACCCGCGTTCAACCGTTTCGCGGTGCTCGCGCGCCATGCTGATCACGTCCGGATAGCCAAGGAAATCGGGTGCGTGCAGCAAGCAGATGTGCAGCATGTGACTGTGGATCCACTCGCCGCAATACAGCAACCGGCGCAACGCAATTAAGGCAGGGTCCAGGGTGACACCGCACGCGTCCTCGAGGGCGTTGCAGGCACTGACCTGGTAGGCCACCGGGCAGATTCCACAGACGCGCGCAGTGATATCCGGCGGCTCCGTGTAAGCACGCCCCCGCAGGAACGCCTCGAAAAAACGTGGTGGCTCATAGATATTGAGCTCGACGCTTTCCACCGCCCCCGCCCGCAGCCTGATGTGTACTGCGCCTTCCCCTTCAACCCGGGTCAGGGCGCCGACGCTGAGTGTGCGGGTACGTGGGGTCACGGCATGCTCTGTTCGTTGGCCAAGCTAGCCCGAAAACTTGTGGTATTGAATGTTGAGAAGACCCGTTCCACCGCGTCTTCTGACATGCCGTCACGCCGCAACAGCGGGATCAGTACCGCGGTTTTCGGTGTCGCGGCCGGGCCGAAGCAGCCGTAGCAGCCACGTCGATGCCGAGGGCACAGCGCACCACAGCCGGCATGGGTAACCGGGCCTAAGCACGGGATGCCTTCGGCGACAACAAGACACGTCGTACCACGCATTTTGCACTCGGTGCATACGGTCTTGGCCGGCAGCCGCGGTTTGCGGCCGATCAGCAGCGCTGCCAACGTATCCAGCAGTTGTCCACGGTCTATCGGGCACCCCGGAACCTGGTAATCCACGGTGACGTGCGCCGAGGCCGGTGTCGATGTCGCCAATGTGTCAATGTATTCCGGTCTGGCGTAGACCACCGAAGTGAATTCAGCGACATCGGCGAAGTTTCGTAGCGCCTGGATACCACCGGCAGTGGCGCAGGCCCCAATGGCGACCAGCACCTGCGACTGTTCTCGGATTTCGTGGATGCGCCGGATATCGGTCTGGGTGGTGATGGATCCTTCGACCAATGACACGTCGTAAGGTCCGTCCATAATCGTGCTGGATGCTTCGAGGAAAGTGGCGATTCGCACCTGCGCGGCCAAGCTCAGCAATTCATCTTCACAGTCCAACAAGGTCAGCTGACAACCATCGCAGGAAGCGAATTTCCAGACCGCTAACGTCGGTGTGTTCATCTAGAGCTCCTGAACGGCAAGCAGGGGGCGGGCGACGTCGTAACCCACAATCGGGCCATCCAGACACAGCAACAACGGACCGAGCTGGCAGTGCCCGCACCAACCGATTCCGCACTGCATGTTCCGTTCCAGTGAGACCCGGATGTTGTTGGCCGCCAAACCTTTTTCCAGCAGCGCTTCGCCGGCGAAGCGCATCATCGGTTCTGGTCCACAGAGAAATGCCGTGGTGCTATCCGGAGTTACGGTAAGCCGACGCAGGGGCTCGGTAACAAATCCGACTTCCCCCGCCCAGCCTTGCCCGGGTACATCAACGGTGCGATGCAGTTCGACGCGCGGATCTTTCACCCACACCTCGATGTCGCGGGCAAACAAGAAATCTGCTTGTGAGCGAGCCCCCACGATCAACACCATCCGGCCGTAGTTCTGCCGTTGGGCGAGTGCGCCCAGCACCGCCGGACGTAACGGGCATAACCCCACCCCGCCGGCAACCATGATCAGATCACGGCCGGCGGCCTCCGCTAACCCCCAACTGGTACCGAATGGGCCTCGCATGCCGATGATCGCACCCACTTGAGCGTTGTGTAATGCGCGGCTCACCGCTCCTACCGCGCGGATGGTGTGGGTGATCGTCCCCGCGGTGGTGCTCAGCTCACCGCTGATAGATACCGCTATCTCACCTACCCCAAACGCGTAAAGCATCATGAACTCGCCGGGCTGGGGAGTGCGTAATGTTTCGCGGATTGGTTCTAGGCACAACGTCGCGGTGTTGGAGTTCTCCGCGATCCGGTCGCGAACTCGGTAGGGGACCGGCGCCATTGGTGGGTGCGGTGGGCCATCGTGGGATAGGCGGTCAGTCAGCATCGGGGGTGGCTCGGGCCATCGTGGTCATCTCCTCGGTGATGTCAATACCGGTTGGGCACCATGCGATGCAGCGCCCGCAGCCCACACAACCCGACATGCCAAACTGGTCGTGCCAGCTGCCCAGTTTGTGGGTGAGCCAATGTCGATACCGCGAGGCGCCGGACTGGCGTACGCTGCCGCCGCCGTGAATATAGGTAAAGTCGAACTCGTAGCATGACGCCCAATGTTGCCACCGTTCGGCGTGCTCACCGGCGAGGTCGGTGACGTCTTCGACACTGGTGCAGTAACACGTCGGGCAGACCATCGTGCAGTTCCCACACGTCAAACACCGGCTGGCTACCTGCTCCCACTGCGGCGACTCGCGTGAACGGATCAACAATTCTCGCAAATCCACGTCCGGTAGCTGACGCCCCATTCGGTGCGTAGCGTCTTCGACATCAATTCGCGCACAGTCGATTTCGCTCACCGAAGCATCGCGATACGGGATTGCGGCCAAGACCTCAGCGCCCTCCTGAGTGCCGACATCAACGAGATAGTGCCGCTCGGTGCCGTCGAGACGTTCGGTGAGAGCTAGGTCGTAACCTGGACCGACGGCGGGCCCAGTGCCCAGGGACGCGCAAAAGCAGAGACCGCCGGGCTGGGTGCAATTTACCGCGACAATAAAGAGTTGCCGGCGCCGCGCGACGAACGAGCCATCACGATATCGACCACCGCCAAGAACCCGATCCAGTGCCGCTATCGCGGCCAGGTCGCAGCCACGTACACCGATGCAGGCTAGCCGCGGAACCTCTTCTGGTGCATCGGTTTTTGTGTTACCGGCCCGGTCGGTCGACCAGAGTCGGCGCCGAGGCGGGTGAAGAAACTGTTTCCACGATTGTGGACCAGCTGAATGAGTAAACGCCGCATCATCTTCGCGGCGCCACAGCCGATAATGCCCTGGCCCCACATCCACGCCCCAGCCGTACGGCAGCTCATCGGCCGACTCCAGCTCAGCCAGCACGATGGCGTTATTCCGTAGGGTGGGGCCGATCACCCGATAGCCGGATTCGCTCAGCACACTGATTAGGCGATCCAGCCCTGCCGCATCGAGCATCGCTGGCGGTGCGCCGGGTCCGTCCATCCCACGCTCCTGCCGTTGCGGCCATCATTTTTTCTCAGCAACACAGCCTAGTTTGCGGGTGATCCCCGAGGGGGCATGTTCGTCGTAACCGGCGGCTAGGTCCATGATGGAGGGTTGATAGCGGCGGTTTCTTCGGTGAATGTGAGGGCTCGCCATGGTGAGAGTCTTTTTGGTCGATGACCACGAAGTGGTCCGGCGCGGCATCATTGATCTGCTCGAATCTGATCCTGAGCTGGACGTTGTCGGTGAAGCCGGCTCAGTCGCCGAAGCGATGGCGCGGATCCCGGCGGCGCAGCCGGACGTTGCCGTGCTTGACGTCCGGCTACCCGATGGCAGTGGAATCGAGCTGTGCCGAGATTTGCTGTCGGATCTACCCGATCTGCGCTGTTTGATACTGACTTCGTTCACCTCTGACGAAGCGATGCTTGACGCGGTGCTAGCCGGGGCTAGCGGATACGTCATCAAAGACATTAAAGGTATGGAACTGACTCAAGCTGTCAAAGATGTTGGCGCTGGCAGGTCATTGCTGGATAACCGGGCGGCCGCGGCGTTGATGGCAAAGCTACGTAACACCGCTGAACGCACCGATCCGCTGCTTGGGTTGACCGATCAGGAACGTACCTTGCTTGGGCTGCTCAGTGAGGGGTTGACCAACAAGCAGATCGCGGCCCGCATGTTTCTGGCGGAAAAGACGGTAAAAAACTATGTGTCGCGGTTGCTGGCCAAACTCGGAATGCAGCGACGCACCCAAGCGGCGGTGTTCGCTTCCAAGCTGAACGCCACCAGCCAAACAGTCAGGGGTGAGGGCAGTTCGGCATAGCTGGAATGTTCGCATAGTGCGAACATGGTCGGGTGGCGAAGACGGCCAAGAGCGGCACAGGCACGCATATGCCGCGTGACACCGTGTCGCAGCTGCGGCTGGCCGAGTTGCTAGCGGAAGTCCAGGACCGTATCGATCAGATCGTTGAAGGGCGTGAACGGCTCGAAGGGTTGGTCCAGGCGATGCTGGCCATCACCGCAAACCTTGACTTGGGTGTCACGCTACGCACCATTGTGCGCACCGCTACCGAACTTCTCGACGCCCAGTACGGTGCGCTGGGAGTGCGCGGCGAAGGCCACGATCTGATCGAGTTCATCGACGAAGGAATCGACGAATCAACGCGCCAAGCGATCGGCCGCCTACCCCAAGGTCGCGGTGTACTTGGGCTACTGATTGACGAGGCAAAGTTGATCCGCTTGGACGACATCGCTGAGCATCCGGCGTCGGTAGGTTTTCCGCCGCATCACCCTCCGATGCGGGCATTCCTGGGTGTGCCGGTTCGGATTCGTGACGAGGTTTTCGGCAACCTGTATCTGACGGAAAAAACCAATGGACAATCGTTTACCGAGGAAGACGAGATTATCGCCGAAGCGTTGGCGGCTGCGGCGGGGATCGCTATCGACAACGCTCGCCTGTATGAGCAATCCAGGGCACGGCAATCCTGGATCGAAGCGACCCGCGATATCGCGACGGAGCTGTTGTCCGGCACGGATCCGGCGGCGGTCTTCGGGCGTGTTGCCCAAGCCGTCATGCAGTTGGCTGACGCCTACGTGACTTTCGTTGCGGTCCCGACTGAGGAGGAATCGACCTCGGCGATGGTGCGGGAACTACGTATCGCCGAGACGGCGGGACATTCGGCAGGCCTCGATGCTGCGGTGACAATCCCGTTCCAGGGCAACGCAGTTGGCGAGGTTTTCCTGGACCGCATTCCCCGCCGCCTCGACAACCTGAACCTCGGTATCAGTCAGCTTGGTCCCGGCCCCGCGTTGGTGCTCCCGCTGCGCACCACGAGCAAGGTGGTTGGTGTGTTAGTGGCACTGCGCAAAAGCGATGCACCGCCATTCGGCCAACAGCAGCAAGAGATGATGGCGGCCTTTGCCGACCAGGCAGCACTGGCTTGGCAGTTGGCTACCGCTCAGCGCGTGGAGCGTGAACTTGATGTGCTCAGCGACCGTGATCGCATTGCCCGAGACTTGCACGACCACGTCATTCAACGGCTTTTTGCGGTCGGGCTGGCGTTGCAGGGCACCATCCCCCGGGCCAGGTCAGCCGAAGTGCAACAACGATTATCGGAGTACGTCGACGATCTGCAGGCGGTGATTCAGGAGATCAGGACAGCCATTTTCGATCTGCATAATCCCGATTCAGGTCCCACCCGGCTGCGGCAACGGCTCAATGAGGCAATCGCTCAGTTCTCCGACGCCGCGTTACAGGTCACCACCCAGTTCATTGGACCGCTCTCGGCGGTCGACGCGACCTTGGCTGAGCACGCTGAAGCTGTTGTCCGCGAAGCGGTGAGCAACGCTGTGCGGCACTCCAACGCTACCAAGCTCACGGTGACCGTCAAGGTTGAAGACGAGTTGTGCATCGACGTGGTTGATAACGGCTGCGGTATCCCGGAAAGCCCCACCCGAAGCGGCCTGGCCAACCTCTATGAGCGTGCCCAGTATGTCGGCGGCACCTTCACCGTTGCCTGCCTACCGGCCGGAGGTACTGCACTGCGGTGGGCCGCCCCCTTGCCGTAGCAAAGGAATTATGTGCGCGGCTCGCGGGCCACGATTACCGGCATTCGGGCTAACTGCGCGACCGTGTCGCTGACCGAGCCGAGCAGCAGCTGAGCGAATCCGCCTCGGCCACGGCTGCCAACCACCACCAACTGAGCCGCATCGGCGCGCTCGAGGAGCTGGCGAGCCGGCTGATCACGCACCACAATCCGTTGCACCCCCACATTG
>JAIENC010000295.1 GCA_019751635.1 Mycobacteriaceae bacterium | reverse complement strand
AGCACCCACCCCGCCAGCTCCACCCACTCCGCCGGCGTTACCGGCACCACCCACCCCGCCCCTCCCGCCGTCGCCGCCGGCGCCAGCAGCTCCCAGCACGCCGCCTGCCCCGCCCACCCCGCCAGCTCCGCCAGCTCCGCCATCGCCTATGCCACTGAATCCGGTTCCGCCAGAACCTCCTGCACCACCGAAACCAAACAGCCGCCCACTGGCTCCGCCAGCTCCGCCAGCGCCACCGCTTTGACCGTGCAGGCCAGCTCCGCCGGTCCCGCCCACCCCGCCATTGCCGAACAGCAACCCGCCCGGACCACCGGAACCACCGGCTCCGCCGGCGCCGCCGATACCGCCCCTACCGCCATTGCCGATCAATCCCGCGGCTCCGCCAGTACCGCCAGCGGCGCCTTCGGTTGTGCTTGACCCGCCAGCGCCGCCATGGCCATACAGCCAGCCACCTGACCCGCCGACGGTGCCTAGGCCAGAGGCGTTGGTGTAGCCGTTAATGCCGTTGCCTATCAATGGCCGGCCCGTCATTGCGCTGACGGTGTTGTTTACTGGCCCCAATACATCCGTCGTGGCATAGGCCTCGGCTGTCCAATAGGAATCTGCGTTAGCCGTAAGGTTGCGGGTGAATTGTTGATGAAACGCTGCTGCCTGTGCAGCCAATGACTGGTATTGCGTTGCGTAACTCGAAAATAGCGTCGCGATCTGCTGTGACACTTCATCAAGGGCGGCCACTGCGACTCGGGTGGTCGGGCCTACGGCCAACGCGTTAGTCCGGGCTAGCGTCGTGCTTATGCCATCCAGATTGGCTGCAGCCGACGCGAGGAGATCCGGTGAAACGCGCATGCGCGTCATCTGGCACCTCGCCGTACCTGAAGACAACAAAAATGCTGACCTTCACCGGGTCATCTGTAAGCGCAAGCTTAATGCGGTGGCGTGATCGGTGGGCTCTTTTGGGCAAATGCCTGGGCGATGCACGCGCATTGCACCGCCGGGAAGAAAAACTGTAACGTGTTCTAATTAGTGTTCTGGCGTAGGGCTACGGCGTTGGAGGTAGGTAGATGACTGCCGAGGCTGTTGGCGTTCGTGACATCGATACTGGCGCATTGCCGACGAGGTATGCCCGAGGTTGGCACTGTCTGGGCCCGGTTCGGAACTACCTGGATGGTCAGCCGCATGCAGTGGAGGCGTTTGGTACCAAGCTGGTGGTGTTCGCCGACTCGCGTGGCGAGGTGCAGGTCCTGGACGGGTATTGCCGCCACATGGGCGGTGACTTGACGCAAGGGGTCATCAAAGGTGATGAGGTGGCCTGCCCGTTTCATGACTGGCGCTGGGGCGGCGACGGACGTTGCAAGTTAGTGCCCTATGCCAAACGCACCCCGCGCATGGCGCGAACCCGGGCATGGCTTACCGACGTACGCAGTGGCCTGTTGTTTATCTGGCACGACCACGAACGCAATCCGCCGGCTGCCGAACTGAGAATCCCGGAGCTTCCCGAGTGGGCCAGTGATGAATGGACCGACTGGCGTTGGAATACCGAATTTATTCCGTCGAACTGCCGTGACATTATAGACAATATTGTTGATATGGCACATTTTTTCTATATCCATTTTGGCTTTCCGACGTACTTCAAAAATGTTTTTGAAGGGCACGTCGCTTCGCAATACCTGCGCACGGTGGGTCGGCCCGATGTCGATCTCGGCGGCTCCCGGTACACCGGTGAGCAAGTCCTCGATTCGGAGGCCAGCTACTTTGGTCCAGCATTCATGGTTAATTGGCTGCACAATAACTATGGTGGATACCAGGTGGAATCTATTCTGATTAATTGTCATTATCCGGTAACTCAAAATTCTTTCATGTTGCAATGGGGTGTGATCGTCCAGAAGCCAAAAGGTATGGACGAGGAGATGGCAAACAAGCTGGCTAATGCAATTACCTCGGGCGTTACTAAAGGCTTTCTTCAGGATGTCAACATTTGGCGCAATAAGAGCAGAATTGAAAATCCACTCTTAGTAGAAGAAGATGGCGCTGTCTATCAGTTGCGTCGCTGGTATGAGCAGTTCTATGTCGATAGTGCTGATGTAGTTCCGGAAATGACAGACCGCTTCGAAATTGAAGTTGACACCGCTCGGGCCAATGAATTTTGGCATAGCGAAGTTACGGAAAATATGCGTTCTCAGGCCACGCAGCGCGATATGCAAGTACCTCAAAAATGAGCGGATCCTCAGATCAACCGGCGGTCCCGAATGTCGATTTGCTGGCTCAGTCTATGCTCCTCGTGCACGGTGCACACCAGGATGCCTCAGCGCGTCAGCAACGCAGCGAGCACAGTCCAGCACGGTATCAAGCAAATGCTTACCCGCAAGACCCTGAGCGCGCCGCAGCGCTACGCGATGCTACTCGTCAAGACCGCGAACGCTATCTCAAAGCCGGCCTGCAGTCGATAGATTGCCGCTTCTGTCACGTGCGGGTTGCGGTCAAGAAGCTGGGTCCTGCACACACCGCTGTGCAGTGGAATGCCCAAGCGACTCAGCATTGCGCGTATTTCAGTGAGATACGTGCGTCAGGTGGCGATAGTGCGCGCGTCAAAACCTGCCCGAAGCTGGCTGACAGTATCGATCATGCGGTAGCGGAAGGCTTTCTGTAACGGCGCCGGCATTCAGCCGTTGTCGTGCTCGCGCTTGATTTCTAAAGCGATATCGATGAGTTGATCTTCTTGGCCACCGATGAGCTTGCGCTGGCCGGCTCGGTATAGCAGCGTAGACGCTGGAACCCCGTACCGTTCGCTTTGGCGGACTGCGTGTTTGAGGAAGCTGGAGTACACCCCGGCGTAGCCCATCATCAGTGCGTTGCGGTCCAGCAGGCATTCGGCCGGCATCGTCGGGCGAACGACATCTTCAGCGGCATTAGCGATGTCGAAGAAATCGATGCCGGTTTTCACGCCGATCTTGTCGAATACCCCGACCAGGGCCTCGACCGGTGCGTTCCCGGCCCCGGCGCCGAAGCGGCGGACGCTGCCGTCAATCTGCGTGGCGCCGGCGCGCACTGCTTCCACCGAATTAGCTACTCCCAGTCCCAAGTTTTCATGGCCATGGAAACCGACTTGGGCGTCCTCGCCTAGTTCGGCGACGAGGGCTGCCACCCGATCGGCCACCTCGCCGAGCACCAGGGCGCCCGCGGAGTCCACGACATAGACGCACTGGCATCCGGCGTCGACCATGATCCGGCCTTGGCTGGCGAGCTTCTCCGGGGAGATGGTGTGGGCCATCATGAGAAAGCCAACGGTCTCCAAGCCCAGATCTCGGGCCAAGCCGAAATGTTGTATCGACACATCAGCCTCGGTGCAGTGTGTCGCGATTCGGCAGATCGATCCGCCGTTATCTTGGGCTTCGTTAATGTCTTCTTTGGTGCCGACTCCGGGCAGCATCAAAAACGCGATCTTGGCTTCGGTAGCGGTCTGCGCGGCGATCCTGATCAGTTCTTGTTCTGGGGTCTTGGAAAAGCCGTAGTTGAACGATGATCCGCCCAGTCCGTCACCGTGCGTCACTTCGATCACCGGCACCCCGGCGCTGTCTAACGCCGATACCACCGCACGGACTTCGGCTGTGGTGAATTGATGGCGTTTGTGGTGTGAGCCGTCCCGCAGCGAAGTATCGGTAATCCGAACATCCCATCGGCTCATCGCGCACCTCCCTTGCTGACCTGAGTAAGTGATCGGTCCGCTTTGGCGATCTCCTCACCCACTTTGGTGGCTGCGGCGGTCATGATGTCCAGGTTGCCCGCATAGGGCGGCAGGTAGTCGCCCGCACCTTCGACTTCGATGAAGGTGGTCACCACCGCGTAGCCGCCGGAGTTCATCGATGGTTCGTCGAACTGTGGTTCGTTGAGCAATCGGTAGCCGGGTACGTAGGTCTGCACCTGTGCCACGACGTCATGAATGGATTGAGTGATTGCCGCATGATCGGCATCTCCCGGGATAGCGCAGAAGATGGTGTCGCGCATGATCATGGGTGGATCGGCTGGATTGAGGATGATAATCGCTTTGCCGCGACGAGCACCGCCGATGGTCTCGACACCGCGGGCTGTGGTCTTGGTGAACTCGTCGATATTTGCCCGCGTCCCCGGTCCGGCTGACACCGAGGCCACCGAGGCGACGATCTCGGCGTAGGGTACGCCGCCGAGCTCCGCGACCGCCCGCTGGACGGCATGGACGACAGGAATCGTGGCCTGCCCGCCGCAGGTGATCATGTTGACATTCGGTGCGTCTAAGTGTTCACCCAGGTTTGCTGGTGGTATCACCGCCGGACCTACTGCTGCCGGGGTGAGATCGATGGCGCGTATTCCTGCGTCGGCGTACCTGGGCGCCGCCGCTCGATGCACGGCAGCGCTGGTTGCCTCAAACAGCAGATCGGGCTTCTCGGCCTGGGCTAACAACCAGTTCACCCCGTCGTGGCTGGTTTCGAGTCCTAGTATGGCCGCCCGCTTGAGGCCAACGCTGCCTGGGTCGATGCCTACCATCCAGCGTGGTTCCAGCCATTCGGAGCGCAGTAACTTGTGCAACAAGTCGGTGCTGATATTTCCCGACCCGACAATGGCAACGCTTGCCTTAGCAGGCATGTCATGCTCCTCTATGCGAAAGACATTTGGACGCAACCTAGTCCGGCGAACTCGGCGAAAAATTCATCGCCGGACCGGGCATCAATAGCGCGGGTGCAAGAACCCGGTAGCACAATGTCACCGGCGCGTAGTCGCACGCCGAAGCTATCCACTTTGCGAGCCAGCCAGGCCACTGCGGTAACCGGGTTGCCCAGTACCGCATCACTGCGGCCTTTAGCTACTACCTCGCCGTTGCGGAATAGCACCGCGTCGATCCCGGTGATCTCCACCGCAGAAGGTGACACCCGGGCCGCACCGAGCGCAAAACCTGCCGCGGAAGCGTTATCGGCAATGGTGTCGCACAAGGCAATTCGCCAATCGGTGATCCGGGTATCGATCAGCTCGATAGCTGGTACCAAGGCCGCTGTCGCCGCTACCACGTCGGCCTCGGTGCAGTCCGTGCCTGGCAGGTCGGCGGCCAAGATAAAGCCGACTTCAACCTCGACGCGCGGATAGAGATACTTCGCAGCCTGGACCGGGATGTCGGTGGGTACCTGCATATCATCGAGTAGATGCCCATAGTCTGGTTCATCGACTCCCATCATCTGCTGCATGGCGGCCGATGACAGCCCGACCTTATGCCCCACCACCCGGGCGCCCGCGGCCACCCGCTTGCCGATGTTGATCAGCTGGATCTGGTAGGCGTCGATAACGTCGATATCCGGCTGAGCGGCCGTCAACGGGGCAATCGGCTTGCGTTCGCGCTCCGCCTGGGCTAAATCGGCGGCCAGCGCGGCGTGGACGGCGGTGCTAAGCATAGTCAGGCATCTCCGTCGAAATCCCCTAGTAAGAATCAGTCGGCGTGACCGGGTCAGTAGCGCCCTCGTCGGGCAATTCTATAACGTGTTCTATATGACCGCTCGGGAGTACGACGTCGTCGTGGTGGGTAGCGGAGCCGCCGGGATGGTTGCTGCATTAACCGCGGCGCATCAGGGCCTGAGCACGGTGGTGATTGACAAGGCTGCTCACTACGGCGGATCTACTGCCCGCTCCGGCGGTGGGGTGTGGATTCCCAATAACGAAGTGCTGCGGCGGGCTGGCGTCCAGGACACGCCGGAGGCCGCTCGCACATATCTACACGGCATCATTGGTGACGTTGTAGCCCCTGAGCGCATCGATACCTATCTGGACCGCGCACCCGAAATGTTGTCGTTCGTGCTCAACCACTCACCGCTACGGATGTGTTGGGTGCCGAACTATTCCGACTACTATCCGGAGCGGCCGGGCGGACGTCCCGGCGGCCGTTCGATCGAGCCTAGACCGTTTAACGCGGGCAAACTCGGCGCTGAGCTGGCTAGCTTGGAGCCGCCGTATGGCAAGGTTCCGCTCAATGTTGTTGTGATGCAGCAAGATTACGTACGGCTTAATATGATGAAGCGACACCCGCGAGGTGTGCTGCGTAGTCTGCGGGTTGGTGCACGTGCCATGTGGGCCAAGGCCACCGGCCAGAACTTGGTCGGCATGGGCCGGGCCTTGATTGGGCCGTTACGGATCGGGCTGCAGCAGGCTGGGGTTGCGGTCCGGCTCAACACCGCGCTGACCGATCTCGCTACTGCAGACGATTCCACGCGCCGAGTCATCGGGGTGTATGTGGGTGACTCTGAGTTAATCCGGGCTCGCCGCGGGGTCATCTTGGCTTGCGGAGGTTTTGAACACAACGAACAGATGCGGGTGAAATATCAGCGCGAGCCGATTTCCACGCAATGGACTGTGGGTGCTGCGGCGAACACCGGGGACGGCATTTTGGCGGCTGAAAAACTTGGTGCTGCTTTAGATTTCATGGAAGACGCGTGGTGGGGGCCGACGGTGCCGTTGGTCGACGCACCGTGGTTTGCTTTGTCGGAGCGCAATTCGCCGGGGTCAATCATTGTCAACATGTCGGGTAAGCGATTCATGAACGAATCGATGCCTTACGTCGAAGCCTGCCATCACATGTACGGTGGTCAGCACGGTCAGGGGGCTGGGCCGGGGGAGAACATTCCGGCGTGGCTAGTGTTTGACCAGCGGTATCGTAGCCGCTACTTTTTTGCGGGAATCCCTGCAGGGCAACGAATTCCGCGTAAATGGCTAGATTCAGGGGTGATCGTCATGGCCGGCACGCTGGCTGAGCTAGCCGGTAAGACGGGTCTGCCGGCTGACGAATTAGCTTCCACCATAGCGCGTTTCAACGGCTTTGCCCGCTCCGGAATTGATCAGGACTATCACCGTGGTGACAGCGTGTACGACCGCTACTACGGTGATCCCACCAATAAACCCAATCCGAACCTTGGTGAGATTGCTCATCCGCCGTATTACGCAGCCAAGCTGGTGCCCGGAGACCTCGGTACCAAGGGCGGGATCCGCACCGATGTGCATGGGCGTGCTTTACGTGACGACGGCAGTGTCATTGAAGGCCTCTACGCCGCCGGAAATGTCAGCGCTCCGGTGATGGGACATACCTACCCCGGGCCGGGCGGCACGATTGGCCCGGCCATGACCTTTGGCTACCTGGCGGCACTTCATATCGCGGGGGAGAGGGATCGCTGAGATGCCGATCGATGTTGACGCTGCGTTGGGTATCGAGTTTGGAGCTGTCGAATTCTCTTGGGCAGCTACCGATGTACAGCTCTACCACCTTGCGGTGGGGGCCGGGGCGGACCCGATGGACCCCGCCGAGCTGAGCTACCTTGTCGACGACAAGCCGCAAGTGCTGCCGACCTTCGGCTGTGTGGCGGCATCGTTTCATCAGGTGGAGCCGCCGACGGTGCGTTGGCCTGGGGTGGATATTGACTTGGCCCGAGTGCTGCACGCGTCCGAGCAGATACAGTTGCCGGCCGCGCTACCGCCTGCTGGCAGCGGGCATGCAGTGAGCCGGATCGTCGAGGTTTGGGATAAAGGTACTGCGGCGGTGGTCGTGCTAGAGACGGTGGCTACTGGCGTGGATGGCGCCCCGCTTTGGACGCAGCGGCGTTCCATTTTCGCTCGCGGTGAGGGTGGCTTCGGAGGTTCTCGTGGTCCAGCTACTTCCGATGGGATGCCACCGGGCGCACCAGATTGCGACGTGGAGATCCCCGTTCTCCCGCAACAAGCGCTGCTGTACCGGCTCTGCGGGGATCGCAATCCACTGCATTGCGAGCCAGGTTTCGCAGCGGCTGCTGGCTTTCCCCGACCGATCCTGCATGGACTATGCACCTTTGGCATGACCTGCAAGGCCATCGTGGATACCTGTCTAGACGGCGACGTGGCTCAGGTCGCTTCGTATCGGGCCCGTTTTGCTGGGGTGGTTTATCCGGGGGAGCTGCTGCGGGTGCGCATCTGGCAGGATGCCGGGCGGGTGTTGGCAAGCGTTGTCGCGCCCGGGCGGGACAACGCCACGGTGCTCAGCGGAGTGGATCTGCTCCGCCGAGCGTGCGACTAGACGCACACTCGGCTGCCAGCGTGCGTCTAGTCGCACGCTCGGCGGGCTAGCGCTGCGCGGTAGCTCGGCGGGCTAGCGCTGCGCGGACGCGCCGAATGATGTCGGCCGGTTGGTCTCCTACTACGACCCGGATGACGATCCAGCCACAACGCTGCAGCATCTCTAGTCGGCGGATATCCCAGGTGTATTGCCGCCGGCTATTGCGGTGCTGCTCGCCGTCATACTCGACGGCCACCCGGCTGCTTTCCCACCCCATATCCAGGTAGGCGATAGCCCGACCAAATTCGTCATGCACCGGAATCTGCGTCTGTGGTTTCGGTAAACCCGCTTGCACCAACACAACCCGCAGCCAGGACTCTTTCGGTGATTGAGCGCCTGCGTCGACCAGATCTAGCGCCGCACGAGTGCGCTCGATACCGCGGCGCCCTGGATAGCGGGCAGTCAATAACTCGACGTCGGCTAGCGTGAGGTTTGTTGCTCGGGCTAGCGCGTCGATGCCGGCTACCGCGGCCATGGTGTCATACCAGCAGCCCAGATCCAGCGCGGTCCGTGCCGGTGAGGTCACCGGAAGGCCGGCGACAGTGTCGATTTCGTCAGGGGCTAGGCGGTTACCTCGGGTCTGAATTCCTGGTGGGCGGCGGCGATTAGGGTGAATTAGCTCGACCGGCCGGGACGAGTCAACCCACGCGCTGCCGTGCAGTGCGGCCGCGGAAAACCCGGCAATCACGGCTCGGCGCCGACTCCACAACCAGCCAGCCTTCGCCCGCACGGAAGCTGTCACTTCTAGGTCTGAGTCGATATAGACGTCACAGAACAGCCGGGTGTAGTGGCCATACAACTGGCTTCTGGTGAACAGTCCCCGCGCGATGGCTTCGCTACCCAGAAAAGGCTCTCCCATAGCCATGGCGGCAGCGTCGCATGCCGCCCACCGGCCGTCACTTCAGCAATCGGTTAGCCCAGAATTAATCCCGATGTTGGCACTCCGGTACCTGCGGTGACCAACACATGCTCGACGCCTGGCACCTGGTTTACTGAGCTGCCACGTAACTGCCGAACCGCTTCAGCGATGCCGTTCATGCCGTGGATGTAGGCTTCGCCGAGTTGGCCGCCGTGGGTGTTGATCGGTAACCGTCCGCCGAGTTCAATGGCGCCGTTAGCGACGAAATCCTTGGCCTCACCTGGGCCGCAGAAGCCCAGCTCTTCGAGCTGCATCAAGGTGAAGGGGGTGAAGTGGTCGTAAAGCACAGCGGTGGCAATGTCGGCTGGCGACAGCCCGGACTGCTGCCACAGTTGCCGACCCACCACACCCATCTCCGGTAGGCCTAACTCGGTTCGGTAATAGCTGACCATGGTGTATTGGTCAGGGCTGGCGCCCTGCGCTGCTGCCTTGATGATTGCCGGCTGGTGTTTGAGGGAGCGTGCCCGCTCTACCGAGGTAACGACTATGGCCACGGCACCATCGGTTTCTTGGCAGCAGTCCAGCAACCGCAGCGGTTCGGCGATCCACCGCGAATTTTGGTGCTCCGCAATGGTGATCGGTTTGCCGTAGAAATAGGCCCGCGGGTTGACCGCAGCGTGACGACGGTCGGCTACCGAAACGGCGCCAAAATCTCGACTGGTTGCACCGGACCGCTGCATATAGCGGCGGGCGATCATCGCCACTTGCGCCGCCGGTGTGGAAAGACCGTGCGGGTAGCAGAACGAATTGTCTGCTCCAGTCGAATCAGCTTGGACACCAACATGTCCGGCCAGTCCAGTCTGTACCTGCCCGAATCGCATCCCGGAACGCTCGTTAAAAGCGCGATATGCCACCACCACGTCAGCGATCCCGGTGGTGATGGCCATCGCGGCTTGTTGGATGATCGCGCACGCCGCGCCACCGCCGTAGCCCACCTTGGCGAAAAACGTCAGCTCAGTGATGCCGGTTGCCCGCGCGACAGCCACTTCAGTATTGGTGTCCATGGTGAACGTGGCTAAGCCGTTGACGTCGGCTGGCTGCAGCCCAGCGTCGTTGAGGGCAGCCAATATCGCTTCGCTGGCCAGCCGCAACTCGCTACGCCCGGAATTCTTGGAAAAGTCGGTAGCACCAATGCCGACGATGGCCGTTTTACCGGTCAGCATCAGGCATCCCCAACGCCACGGTGGCGATAACATGATCGCCAAGACTGTTGCAGCCCAGTACTTTTACCGTTACCGACGCATCGTCGACAGCGGTTACCTCTCCGGAGAACGTCACCGTGTCATAGGCGTACCACGGTACCCCGAGTCGTAACCCAATCGACTTGATCAGCGCGGTCGGTCCGGCCCAGTCGGTGACATAACGCTGCACTAATCCGGTGTCGGTGAGGATGTTGACGAAGATGTCTTTAGAGCCCTTGGCTTGGGCCTTGTCCCGGTCATGATGGACATCGGTGAAGTCTCGAGTGGCTAGCGCCGTCGATACCACAAAGGTGGGATCGGCATGGATGACTAACTCCGGTAGCTGGGTGCCCACCTGGATCGCGGGCGCGCTCATCTGGTTGGCTCCCAGGCGTACAAGGTCCAGGCTGGGCCGCTGTCACCGGCAGGGAAATCGAGATACATTGCACGAACAGGCATTCCGATCTTCACGTGCGCCGGGTCGACATTGCGTAGTTCGCCGAGCATACGTACTCCTTCAGCCAGTTCGACCAATGCGATCACAAACGGGCAGGTGCGGCCAGGCACCTTCGGTGCATGGTGCACCACGAAGCTAAACACTGTGCCCACGCCGGCCGATACCAGATAATCGATAGGTGCGCTGGGGTCCTGCCAGACCGCTGGTAGCGGGGGATGGACCAGGCTGCCGTCGGGACGACGTTGGATGCGTAGCTGGTGAGCGGCCACCCCGTCCCAGAAAAACTGGGTATCACGCGACACGGCGGGCCGTATCAAGGCTGCTGGGTCCAGATCGTCGGGAACCGGTGCGGTATCGCGTTCGCGTGGCCGGAATTTCAAGATGCGCCAGTCCATTTCGGCGACCCGCTCCCCGGGGGTGGGGTGGCTTTGCTGGCCGGCCCGCCAGACTATGTGCTGGTTGATAAACCACCCTTCACCCAACGCGGTTTGCTTGGGGCCCACCACATCCCCGAGTTCGGCGCTGACGCTAACTTCTTCGCCGGGCCGCAGATAGCGGTGATAGCGCTGTTCACAGT
>JAIENC010000287.1 GCA_019751635.1 Mycobacteriaceae bacterium | reverse complement strand
CAGCGCCAGCACTGATTGTGTCTCTGGATCACCGAAGCGGCAGTTGAATTCGATCACCGCAGGGCCATCCGCGGTGATCGCCAGCCCGGTATACAGCAAGCCGCAAAACGGGGTGCCGCGCCGAACCATTTCCGCTGCAACGGGTTCAATGACTTGTTTAACTATCGCTTGGTAGGTGTCGTCAGGCAGCCACGGCAGCGGCGCATAAGCACCCATACCGCCGGTATTAGGGCCAATATCGCCGTCGCCTACCCGTTTGAAGTCCTGCGCGGCGAGCAACGGCACCACAGTCGGGCCATCAACTAAGCTGAACAGCGACACCTCTGGCCCGTTAAGATACGACTCCAGCAATACCGGGTGCCCAGAGTCGAGTAAATCCGCCGCATGCGCCCTGGCGATACCGCGGTCGGAGGTCACTACCACTCCTTTACCAGCCGCTAACCGGTCATCTTTAACTACCCAAGCAGCGTCGCCAACAACCGGCCCGAACCGGTTCAGCGCGTCATCGATATACGCCGGGTTATCGACGATTTCGCTGCCAGCGGTCCCGACACCGGCAGCAGCTAGAACCTCTTTAGCAAACGCTTTAGACCCTTCGATGCGAGCCGCGGCTTTGCTAGGCCCGAAGCAAGCGATACCCGCTCCCCGCACCGCATCAGCTACCCCGAGCACCAAAGGCACCTCCGGGCCAATAACAACGAGATCCGCCGATACACACCGGGCTAACCCCACTACCTCATCTGGCGAAGTGATATCGACACACCGCTGGTCCGCTAGTGCTTCCACACCGGCGTTTCCTGGGGCAACAACCAGCCCGCTAACCTGCGGATCTTTACTCAAACCCAACAGCAGTGCATGCTCACGGGCACCCGAGCCAATCACCAGAACACGCACGACAAGCCACTTTAGCGGGCTGCCCGCGCGGCATCGCGACTGTGCATGTTTTTGCGAAAAATGTGGCCGAAGTTGAGCAAGAAACTACACAGTCGACGAGGCAACACTTCCCGATCAGTCCGTCTGATCAAAGACGGGCCGCGACTCCGTAGTACCAGCGCGGTCAGCGATGACTTTGTCCCAGTCGTTAAGCCGCGAAAGAAAAACGCCTCGGCTTGAGCAAAAGTAATCTCGCTGTCAGCGGTGATGTAGTCGACGATGTCGGCGTATACCCGAGCTGCTTCAGAGTCGGCGAATTCCCAAACACCAAGCGGCCATTCCGCAGTGAGATAACCCGAGGCTATATATTCGCGGTGCAACGGCGTCCCGGGGTAAGCAGTGACCCGATCTATGAACTCAGTGGGAATCTGGTAGTTCGTCACGCGAAGCAGACGCGCCGTCTCACGTAGCTCAGCTGGCTGCACAGTGGGGTGAAACATAATAATCCCCGGTATAACGTCAATCCCTAGCTGCTGCAACGCTTGGACTCTTGCAGCAGCATCGTCTCCGCGTTTAAACAGCGGCTTGCTATATGCGCGAAGCTGGTTGCAGGAACCGGTCTCTAAGCCGATAAACACCCGGCGCAGACCCGCTTTGTGCAGGTGCTTGAACAAGTCGAGGTCGGTAACGGAGTCCAAGCGGGCATCGATCATGAACGTGACGTCGAGGCCGCGACTCAGCACGGCGTGAGCAAAATCTGCGGCACGTTGTTGCGAACTGGGGTGTTTGGAGACGAACAGGTCATCAGCGATGGTGAAATGGTCAAGTCCAAAATCCGATACCAGGTAGGCGATCTCATCGACGACCGCATCAACCGACTTTGCCCGGTAACTTAATGATCCAAGCAGACCCGACGTAGCCCCAGTACCGCAAAACGTGCACCGGTAAAGGCATCCGCGAGTCGTGAAAACCGAGCCCGCGAAGCCTTGCGCAAGAACGATCGGCAGCTCGTCGCGGGCCGGAGGTGGCAATTCATCGAGGTCAACAAGGACAGGTGGCGAGTAGACGACCTGTCCCGTCGCATCCCGGCGAGCGAGTCCCGGCACGTCGTCGCTAGACGTGTCATTCAAAACCGCCTCAGCGAGCCTGGTGAATGCGACTTCTCCGTCTCCGACGACGACGAAATCGATACAGTCGTGCTGGCTTAAGATGCGTTCGCAGTTAAGCGTTGCGAGGGTATTCCCTATCGCGATCCGTACGCCGTCCCAGGTCTGCCTGGCGCGCTGGGCTAACCACAACACCTCAGGCAAAGTATCGATGCACGAAAACCCGATAAGTCGTGGTGTGCTTTGTGCGCGCGCCGCGCCCACTATAGCCAGCCACGTCTGTTCGACCGACGTATGCCCAGCGATTAATGCGTTGATGCAGGTGATCTCGACACCTTGAGTCACGGCATACGCCTTAATCGACATCATCCCGAGGTGCTCCATCGGCATAGAGCGACACTGCGACGGCCCGAGGTTGCGCTTCAGCCCATCAATATATGACCGTCCCCCCGCCATCCGGAGCCCCGGAGGACTGACCAGAAGGACCGTCATCGGTGGGCAGGCTCGATGAACACGCGTTTTAGACCCATCGCGTCACAGGTGCGGAGTGCGCACAAACCGCATCAACGCCGCTCCTATCTATCGCGCGTCGGTAGCGCGAACCGGAATAGGCATCAGTCTGATCTTTCTCCGTAAACGCACAAAAGTTTTTGCTGCGCAACGAAATCTGATCATAGATACGCATAGCATCCTTTTGCTCTGATCACCAGACCGCTATCACAGCGGTCGATCGCCGCGGCACACCCCGGTGACGTTACCCGGAAACATCGGCAGAGACCCCCCAGCGCAACAAAATTGAGGTAGCCCAGTACCGATGCGCATCCCAAAAACGCCGCCCCAAACTTTACTTATCTAACACCTAGACCCGCACAAAACATCAGGTGCGACTTGACTCCGCCGGCCGCGACAGGACTGACTCGGGCTCAGGAATTGGGCAGGTCACGGAGTTTAGTTTAGTTAGCCATAACCGCCCGAAATCATTACTCCTACGGAAAATCACGGTGCCGCTCTGGTGACCCAGACCACAGTTCGTAAGCTGAGGGTTGTCACCCCCCGCCAACCCCACTTCGACCAGAAAGCAGATTCACGGTGAAGACAAAAGGCGCACTGATCTGGGAGTTCAATAAGCCGTGGTCAATCGAGGAAATCGAGATCGGCGACCCTCGCCAAGACGAGGTCAAAATCCAGATGGAAGCGGCGGGGATGTGCCACTCCGACCATCACCTGGTGACCGGCGGGATCCCTATGGCGGGCTTCCCGGTCCTCGGTGGACACGAGGGGGCTGGCATCGTCGTCGAAGTTGGCCCCGGCGTTGATGACGTCGCTGTCGGCGATCACGTGGTGTTGTCGTTTATTCCGTCCTGCGGTAGGTGCCTGTCTTGTCAAGCGGGCCTGCGCAATCTGTGCGACCTAGGTGCCGGCTTGCTCAACGGCGCCTCGGTGACTGACGACTCGTTTCGCATCCAGGCTCGCGGCCAAAACGTCTATCCGATGACGCTGCTGGGCACGTTCTCGCCGTACATGGTGGTGCACCGAAGCTCAGTGGTGAAGATCGATCCATCGGTGCCGTTCGAAGTGGCCTGCCTGGTGGGCTGCGGGGTCACTACCGGCTACGGCTCGGCAACCCGCACCGCTAATATCCGGCCCGGCGATGACGTGGCTATCGTCGGTTTAGGTGGCGTGGGAATGGCAGCTCTGCAGGGCGCAGTTACCGCGGGCGCCCGCTACGTCTTTGTCGTCGAGCCAATCGAGTGGAAGCGCGACCAAGCACTGAAATTTGGCGCCACTCATGTCTACCCAGACACCGGGGCGGCCATGATCGGCATTGCCGAAGCAACCTACGGCTTGATGGCTAAGCAGGTGATCATCACCGTCGGCCAACTCAAAGGCGCCGATATCGACAGCTACCTCACCCTGACCGCCAAAGGCGGGACCTGCGTGCTGACTGCCGTCGGCAGCCTGTTGGACACCCAGGTGACGTTAAATTTGGCGCTACTGACCTTGATGCAAAAGAACCTGCAGGGCACCATCTTCGGCGGCGGTAACCCGCAGTACGACATCCCCCAGCTGTTGTCGATGTACAAAGCCGGCAAACTCAACCTCGACGATATGGTCACTCGCCAATACACCTTGGAACAGATCAACGACGGTTACCAAGACATGTTGAACGGCAAGAACATTCGCGGCGTCATCCGCTACACCGACGCGGACCGCTAGGAGCTGTCATGTCCGCTACCCCAGCGACGCCGGCACTAGCCGCGTCGCAGTCATCGTGGCGATGCGTGCAAACTCATGATCGTGCCGGCTGGCTCGCGTTGATGGCTGATGACATCCTCATCGAAGACCCGATCGGGAAAGCCATCACCAATCCCGACGGCGCCGGGGTGCGCGGTAAGAAAGCTGTAGCCGCGTTCTATGACGCCAATATCGCCGCCAATCAACTGACGATCATCTGCGAGGAAACATTCCCCTCAAGTTCTCCTCACGAGATCGCCCATCTCCTGGTGCTGCGCAGCAGATTTGAGGGCGGATTCACCAGCACGGTTCGCGGAGTGTTCACTTACCGCGTCAACGACGCGGGTCTGCTCACTAATCTGCGCGGGTACTGGAACATCGACGCCTTAACCTTCGGCAAGGAAGAGTAAACACGGCACATGAGCACGGTCTTCACCAAAATCATCAACGGCGATCTACCTGGCCGCTTCGTCTACGAAGACGACGACACCGTGGCGTTCTTGACGATTGAACCAATGACGCCAGGGCACACGCTCGTAGTGCCGCGCACCGAGATCGATCACTGGCAAGATCTCGACGGCGCGGTATTCAATCGCATCATGGCGGTGGCGCAGCTGATCGGTAAAGCCGTTCGGTTAGCGTTCGACGCACCCCGCGCCGGCGTGATCATCGCCGGGCTGGAGGTGCCTCATCTGCACGTTCATGTCTTCCCGACACGCAACCTCAGCGACTTCGGCTTTGCCCATGTCGACCGCAACCCGTCGCCGGAATCGCTCGATGAGGCGCAAGCCAAAATCATCGCAGCACTTGACGAACTGGCCTCAGCTTAAGGCGTCGACCTGATCGGCAACCTCTGCCTCGCAGAACTCGTCGTCATCGGGGTCATCATCGTCGTCATCGGCGAGCACATCGGTAACCCGCGGCAAAGCAGCCCGAAAACAGCAGCCCTCACCGGGCGCGGTCGTCACCGACAAGGTGCCACCGTGTGCACGAACCAGTGCGTCAACAATCGACAATCCCAACCCAGTACCGCCGCTGCTACGGGCACGTGAGGAGTCAGCCCGATAAAACCGCTCGAATACCCGCGCGGCATCCTCTTTACTCATACCCGGCCCCTGATCAGCGACCTCTAAAACGGCATCATCACCAATAGTGCCAACCCGCACAGTGATGGCGGTGCTCTCCGGAGTGTGTTGCATAGCATTGCCCACCAGGTTGCTCAGCACCTGACGCAACCGGGCATCGTCACCAAACACTTCCGGGGTACCTGGGCCGTCGAAAACTTCCAGCGTTACCTTGCGGTTTCGCGCGATCGCCTGGGCGTCATGCACCGCATCGCTGGCCAGCAGCAACAGATCAACCCGGCTGCGTTCAAGCGGCCGCTGAGCATCGAGCCGGGCCAGCAGGAACAGATCATCGATGAGAAGACCCATCCGGCGGGATTCGGACTCAATACGAGACATCAGCATCTGCAGCTCGTGCGCAGCGCCCATCCGGTACAGGGTGGCGAACCCAAGAATGGTGGTCAACGGGGTCCGCAGTTCGTGGCTCGCGTCGGCAATAAAGCGTCGCATTCGCTCCTCGGAATTACGCGCCTGCTCAGCCGAGGACTCTGAGGAAGCCACCGCCTGCTGGAGCCGCGCCAACATCCCATTAAGCGCCACCGAAAGCCGCCCCACCTCGGTTCGTGGATCCCATTCCGGGACGCGGAGATCCAGCTGCCCGGAGGCGATCGCCGCAGCCGTCTTTTCCACCTCGATCAAAGGCCGCAGGCTGCGCTGTACCACCACATATCCGGCAACTCCGAGCACCACAAGCACCACAATCCCCATACCGACTTGCAACCAGATCAGGGCCCTGATGGTGTGTTCGGTATCGGAAAGGTCGAAAGCCACCGTGATGATCCGGCCTCGCGTACCGGTCACTGACACCGCCCGCCACCGAACGTGCGATCCGTTCAGCGATCCCACTGTGACCGGGTTAGGACCCACATCACCGCTGGGCGGCAGTGCCGGTTTAGCGTTGAAATCATTGACCGCCGTCCAGCTGTGGCCATTTAAGCCGACAATATGCATGTAGAACTTCGACGGCGGTTGCTCAGCGGCCGGCCCGTCGATCGGCAGTGGCAAGCTCGGATTCCACCGCGAGTTCTGCACCCAGCCCCGAGTCGCAGCGAGCAGAACCTGATCGACACGGCTAATCAGGCTATGGCGCAGCATGGAGGTGACGGCCACCCCCGAGGCGGCCAGCCCGCACGCCACCAAGACGAGCACAACCGCGACCAGGCCCCATCGAAGTGGAAACCTTGGCGCACAACGCTTTTCCTTTTTTACTCGCATAACCCACCCCCGGCACTCACCGCGGTTCCCGCAACACGTATCCGACCCCGCGCATAGTGTGCAACAGCCTTTTTTCGCCGGTGTCAATCTTGCGGCGTAGATACGAGACGTATGACTCCACGACGTTGACATCTCCCCCGAAGTCGTATCGCCACACGTGGTCAAGAATCTTGGGCTTGCTTAACACGGTCCCAGCGTTGATGACAAAATAGCGCAGCAAAGTGAACTCGGTAGGCGACAACGACACTGGTTCGCCGGCCTTCCACACCTCGTGGGTTTCTTCATCAAGTTCGATATCGGCGAAGCTCAAGCGGGTGTTGCGAACACCGGTGTTGCCTTTGCCGGCGCGGCGCAAGATGACCCGCAAGCGGGCGATGACTTCTTCTAAGCTAAACGGTTTAGTCACATAGTCATCGCCACCGAGCGTCAAGCCAGCGACCTTATCCTGAAGCGAATCGCGGGCGGTCAGAAACAAAGCAGGCGAGTCGATACCATCCGCACGCAGTCGACGCAGCACCCCGAAACCATCCATCCCCGGCATCATCACGTCGAGGATCACCGCATCCGGCCGAACCTCGCGGGCCCGATCCAGAGCTGCCGCACCATTGCTGGCTGTATAGACTTCGAAGCCCTGGAATTTCAGACTCACCGACAGCAACTCGACAATGGCATCTTCGTCGTCAACGACGAGGATCCGCGCTTCCGGAAAAGTTTCGGCTCTGTTGCCCGCTGTCATGACGATTAATCCCTCGCACTTGGTTGAAAAAATCCCGCAGAAACCCTGCACAGTGTCTGTGAACTTGTTGCTAATCAACTTTGATGACGCTGTGCATCACGATAGCCCGTGTGTGCGACATCACGCGAATACACTCACTGAGTGAACCTCGGAAGAAACCTGACGATGATCGCTATGGCGCCGGTAGGGATTGGCCTCACCGCCACCGAAGCGGGGCTCAACATTGCGGCCGCTGGCGTCGGGCTGACGAGGCGAGCGTTGCGCGGGTACGGAACATCGAGCGGGCTCAACTCGATGAGCACTTTGACCAAACTGTTGGATAACGATGCCCCGCTCCGACGCGCCATCGCGCCCGACGGCCCCGTGGATCGGCTGCTGCGCCCAGGTGGGCCGATCGACTTGATGACCCAGCCAGGCGGTTTGCTTGATCGCCTAGCCGCAGAGGACGGCGTCTTGGAGCGAGCACTGCAGCCGGGCGGCCTGGCTGATCAGCTTCTGGCCGACGACGGACTGCTGGAGCGGCTGCTCAGCGAGGACGGGCTGGCCGATCGACTACTGGCCGAAGGCGGGTTGATTGACCGCCTGACCGCACGCAACGGACCGTTGGAGCAGTTAGCCGGCATCGCCGACGTACTGGCCCGACTGGCGCCTGGAATGGAAGCACTCGAGCCAGCCATTGCCACCTTGCAAGAAGCCGTGACCGCGCTGACCCAAGTGGTCAACCCGCTCAGCAACATCGCCGAGCGGATACCGCTGCCACGCCGTTCGGCGTACCGCTGGTCGGACCGGACTCGCGTCGTAGACCCCGATTGACCGGTTAAGCTGTGAGCCGGTTGAGTACCGGCCTCCTTAGCTCAGTGGTAGAGCACTCGCCTTGTAAGCGAGCGGTCGTCAGTTCAATCCTGACAGGGGGCTCTAGCGCGTTGGCGCCCTGAGCGTGCGACTAGTTGTACGTTTGGCGTCCGAGTGTGCAACTAGTCGCACGCTAGGGATAGCAAGCCAAAGGCCCCCTATACTGAGTACATTTAAACCTCCCCATACCTTAGCCATATCTAAAAGGATTTAGTCATGTCGTCACGGGTTGCAATAGCAGGAATTGGCGCGGCAGAGCTGGCTGCTGGGGCGATTTTCTTTACCGCAATTTCTCCATTAGTTTTAGGATTGGCCGATTGTTTCATCGAAGCTAATCCGGCAGGTACGGCACGCGAACTTGATGTTGTCGCAGATTTTCTTCAAATTATTCAGTTTCCAACCGGGATCGTGGGGATAACTAACGGTGGCTTTGGTCAAAGTGAAAACAATTCGATCAACGACGCCAATTTCAAAATGTGCTTTATTATCGCGCTTGGAATGCTTGCTATATTTTTGCTGGAACGCTTGGATCATTACGGCAATTCCGCCGAGAACTCGTCTCAAAATGAACCTTGCTCGGGACACGCATTTCGCGGCGGCGCGGACAAATTTGAGGAAATACGCGTAAATCTGACCACAGCCAAGCCCGCTGGGGAATGGTCCGGTTCGGCCGCAGACGACCTCACCACAGAGGTCGCGGCGCACCAAAATCGCACCGCCTTGGTACAACAAGCCGATCTCCTGCTAGCCGACACCACAGATACCCAGGCCCGCCAGGTGGCGTGGAACCGCAAGATGATTGCCGGCGCAAGACTTACCCTGGCCGCGGCAATCCCCACTGCGATGGCTATACACAGACTTTCCCCGGTAGCCTCACTGACCTGGCAGATCGCCTGCACCGTCGGCGCAGTGACGGAAGTGGTGTTGGCCTACACCAAGTCAGTCGATGCCGGGAAACACACCGCCACTAACGCACATCGGGCGACCGCTATCTACCAACAGATCTGCGAGAGCGCCGCGGCGCAAACGTTTACCGAACTGCCCACCGCCAATAGCTGCGACATGTCGACTATGCCGTCCAATACGGCGGAGCCATCCAAGTCGACCGACAGCGCCGGCACCTCGGGGAACAACCACCTACTAGCACAACAATTGCTGGGACAGGCCACGGGCCGTTACCGGCACGCACCTACACACCTAAATCCCACCAAGCCCACGATCAGATCGACACAACAACCGACCGTAACCGGCCAGACACCAAACCCGGCTCACGACACCGCCGCCGAAGGCATCGACGACAGCACTGCTATCTGGCCCCAACCCGGGAATGCAGCTCCCGAGCAAACTCCTGGCAACTGGGAAAACGCGAGGTCGGAATCTTGGTCATCGCTTTGGCGAACACCGGATCCAGCGCCGCCAACTCCGGTCGCCGCGAACTGATCGAAGGCGGGCGGGCCGTGACATGGCCATTAACCACCGCCGTGGGGTTAGACGAAGTAAATGGCAGTGTGCCGGTTAACAGCTGAAACGCCGTGCAGGCCAACGCGTACTGGTCTGCTGGCGGGTAAAGCGGTTCCCCCATCAGCTGCTCGGGCGCCGCGTAGGCCACCTTGCCGATCGGAATCTCAGTAGCCTGCTGAACCACCGTGTTGCGACGCCCAACGCCGAAGTCGGCCAACAGAATTCGCCGATCACCCGGACCGGGTTCGGCTAACAGGATATTGGCGGGCTTGACATTGCGGTGCAACAAACCGCGCCGATGCGCATAGTCCAAAGCCGATGCCACAGCACTGATGATCTCTAAAGCCTCATCGACGCGCATCCCGTTACGACAACGCCTGTGCAGCTGGCTCGCTGCGTCGGCGCCTGGCACGTGATCCGTCGAGATCCACAACTGGCCGTCGTGTTCACCGTGATCGCGGATGCCCACAATATTGGGATGCGACAAACTCACCGCGACCTCAGCCTCGCTGAAAAAGCGGGCCCGATATTGGGCATCAGCACTGACTTCGGCCGACAAAACTTTCAAGGCATCGGTGCGCGACACCTGCAACGGCTGAGCCGCATACACCGCCCCTAGCGTGCCGACGCCTAACATCCGCAAGATCTCGTACTCAGCGAACACTGCGCCGACCGCCAGCGGCATGAACGCATCGTAGTAGACGCCGGCGACCAACCAGCCCCCGCCTACCTTTGGTCACCGGATTCGCGAATATGTCGACGGAGCAAGCTGCCGCATACTGGACGTGATGCAGCGCTCGACTCCACCGCAAACCGACGTCACGTCGGTTCGTTGCTATGCGGAAACGTCGGGGCAATGACATCGACATTGCCCCGTTCCGCCGCTGGTCGTCATCGCGCCACGCAGCCGCCAGCACGGATTGGCCAGATCCTGGCACGCACGGCGATGGCGCTGATCTCGATGCTGACTATTGGGCTGACCGGGACGGGATGGTATGTCGCTCACGGCGCTCTCGGCGGAATCACCGTTTCCCAGGCTTTAAGCGCCAACGACCCGCGGTCCAGCGGCAATACCATCAATATTTTGCTCATCGGGCTCGACTCGCGGAAAGATCAGGACGGCAACGACCTGCCATGGAGCGTGCTGAAGCACCTGCACGCAGGCGACTCCGATAACGGCGGCTACAACACCAACACCTTGATACTCGTCCATGTCACCGCAGACAACCGGGTAATCGCTTTCTCGATCCCCCGTGACGACTGGGTTCCTTTTAGTGGAGTTCCTGGATACGACCATATCAAGATCAAAGAAGCGTACGGGCTGACCAAGCAGTATGCGGAGCAGAAGCTTCTTAATCAGGGAGTAACTAACCAAAAACAACTCGAGACCCGCGGCCGCGAAGCCGGCCGGACCGCAACTTTACGCGCGGTTCGCAATCTCACCGGAGTGCCAATTGACTACTTCGCTGAGATCAATTTG
>JAIENC010000010.1 GCA_019751635.1 Mycobacteriaceae bacterium | reverse complement strand
GGCGGATACGCGGTGGTCAGCGGTGATCCGATTGGTGCGCAGGAGCGTTTCGCTGAGCTCGTTGTCGATTTCGCTGCGCGGTGTCGCAGCTATGGGTGGCGGATCGTCGTGCTAGCTTCTAGCGAGCGGCGACTTGGCTTGTGGACTGATCCCCGGGTGCTCGGACATACGGTCCGGCCAATACCGATCGGCCGTGATGTCGTTGTCCACGTCGAGAGCTTCGACATGACGGGACGCAAGTTTCGCAACCTACGCCAGGCGGTTCAGCGTTCCCGCAATGCGGGAGTGACAACCGAGATCGTGTGCGAGCAAGATCTTGACGATCGACAGTTCACTGAGCTCATGGAGGTGATGCGGGCGTCGGTTCGGGGGGCTCGTGCCGATCGAGGGTTTTGTATGCATCTTGATGGTGTGCTGGAGGGACGTTATCCGGGGGTACAGCTGGTTGTTGGTAGGGATCGTGACGGGCGGGTTCAGGGATTCCATCGCTATGCCAGCGCCGGCGGCGGTAGCGATATCACTCTAGACATTCCCTGGCGGCGTCCCGGCGCACCGAACGGGCTCGATGAGCGACTCAGTGTTGAGATGATCATGGCCGCCAAAGCAGCTGGAGCGCAACGAGTCTCATTGGCATTCTCGGCTTTTCCGGAAATCTTTGGCGACAAACAGCGGGGCCGGTTGCCGCAGGTGTTCTTTGCGCTCATCCATCTACTTGATCCGCTGATTTCTTTGGAGTCATTGTATCGGTACCTGCGGAAATTCCATGCCCTGGACGACAGGCGCTACGTGCTGATCCGGTTGACCCAGATCGTCCCGCTGCTGTTTGTGCTGTTGTCGTTGGAGTTCATGCCCCGACGGCGCCACCTCGAAGGTAGACGTGGATGTTGAGACGGTAGCGTAATCGGATGTGACGCTGCCAACACTGAGTGTGCAGCAGCTGTAGGCGGTATGGTCCGGTAAAAGAGGAGTGCGCATTCGGTGAACCTTGATACGTTGCGGTTCATGCGTGCGCGATCGTTAGCAATGCCACGGACCGCTTTTTTCATTGGCCTTGTGGTTCAGGCGCTGTTGTGCGCGACCACGGTTCTGGCGCCCTTTTCGCGCGCGGACGTCGACTTTGACAATGAAGGTGATCAAAGTCAGTATGACGAGTTTTACACTCCGCCAGACCCGCTGCCGCCTGGCCAGCCTGGTGATCTGATTCGCACGGAGCCGTCCCGATTGGTGCTTGAGCCGTCTGGGCAGTTGGGTGCTTTTATGGCGACTGGCACCCGAATCATGTACCGCAGCAACGATTCCCGTGGTAGGCCGATCGCGGTGACCGGAACCTATTTTGAGCCAGATAACCCCTGGCCCGGGCAGGGGCCTCGACCGTTGCTCAGTTACGCCCCGGGCACCCAGGGGCAAGGCGACCAGTGTGCGCCCTCTCGGCTGTTCAATCAGGGCATACATTGGTCGCCTTGGCTGGACTTCATGTTCAACTACGAGGAGATGTTCATCTCGACGATGGTGGCTCGAGGTTTTGCCATCGTTGTGACTGACTATGAAGGCCTAGGCACTCCAGGTGTGCATACCTATGTGAACCGGTTGGCTGGTGGGCAGGCAGTACTTGACGCCGCTCGGGCCGCGCAACAACTGCCGGGCACCTCCCTGGACCCGCACGGGCCGGTGGCCTTCTGGGGCTATTCGCAGGGTGGGGGAGCGGCGGCTTCAGCGGCCGAACTTGCGTCGCTCTATGCCCCGGAACTACATGTGGTGGGCACATTTTCCGGTGCACCGACCGCCAATCTGGCGGAAATGTTGCCCTATCTGGATGGCAACGCCTTGGTGGGGGTATCCGGTTACGTTCTCAACGGTCTTCTCTACGCCTACCCGGAATGGGCGGACGCAATTCACGACACGTTGACTCCGCGCGGCGAGGATTTGCTTGCCAAGAGCCGACATCAATGTCTCGTTGAAACTTCGTTCAAGTTCATGTTTCGGCATCTTCGCCCCTACTTGAATGAAGACATCGATCAGTGGGTTGTCGAAGAGCCCATCAAAACCTTATTTGACATACAGCGCATTGGCCGTTATAAGCCGAATGCGCCGGTATTCATCGATAGCAATCGATACGACCCGTTAGTGCCGTGGACCCAAGCTAACCAGCTGGGCCGTGATTGGTGCGTGCAGGGCGCTGATGTCGAATTCTGGACCAATGAGGAGCCCCCATTTCTCAATAAGACGTCCATCAACCATGCGTTGCCCTTGTTGGTGGATGGTGAGCGCGGCATGCAATGGATCGCCGACCGATTCAACGGGTTGCCGAGCACACCGAACTGTGGCGAGTTCTAAGACGGCGGCTATTACGGCGAGGGCATGGGAGTCAGCGTGACTCCGAATTTGTTTTCCACATCGTGTTGAAATTCGTCTACACACTGCTGCTGACGGACGGGATCAGAGCCAGCGGTTTGTAGGCAGTCGACATAATCCGTACCGCCGACGAACTGCCAGAAACCTGCCCAGAGGGCAATGAAGACCAGCCCAAGGATCACAGCCAGGGTGCCTAGCACAATGCCGGCGATGGCGACGCCACCGTTGTTGGCCTGGCCGCGCCGTACTCGGCCATGTCCGAGCGCCCCGAGCGTTACCGCAATGATTCCGCCGATGATGCCCCCCAGTACCGACCACACTGACAGCAGCGCGATCACGGCGATCACTAAAGACGCGATGCCAAGGCCGTTCTTTGGGGTGCAGGGTGGTGGCAGAACGCCGGCGTGTGGCCATGGCGGCGGGTAACCGCCTGGCGCTGTGGTCGATGTCGTTGGTTCGGTGCCCGCAGGGGATTGGTCGTGGTCCGACCGGGTGTCCGAGGGTTCTGTCATGACGGGTACTCCAGGTCGGGGATGTAGGCGATCGGGGATCAGGTTACCTGGAGCTGGTGTGCGGTTTGCGGCCCACGAGATACCAGGTGTGCATGAGGCCTTTGCCTTTGACGTTGACGATCCCGCGCTCCTCCAGCTCAAAGTTATTGTTGAGGCACTGATAGACAGTCTCGGGAACCTGGATGCGCCCGATGGCGCCGGTAGTCTCCATCCGGGAAGCGACATTGACCGCATCGCCCCATACGTCATAGAAGAATCGGCGGGAACCCACGACGCCGGCAACCACCGGACCGGCGGCCATGCCGATCCGCAATGGCAGCGTATTGCCCAGCGGATCGGTTAGCTGGGCTGCAGTGTTGGCTATATCCAGCGCAAAGCATGCCAATGCCTCGAGGTGATCGGGCCGGGGTCGTGGCACTCCACTGACTACCATGTACGAGTCGCCGCTGATTTTGATTTTCTCTAGCATGTAGTGATCGACCAAGGCATCGAACGCGGTGTAGATGCGGTCCAGAAAGCGAATCAACTCCGCCGGAGGTGTCTCACCGGCCCGCTCGGTAAACCCTGCGATATCGGCGAACAGAACTGATGCGTTGTCGTACTTGTCGGCGATGATATTGCGGGCCGGATCCTTGAGCCGATCGGCGATGCTGGCTGGCAGAATGTTGGCCAACAGTGTCTCGGACCGATTGTACTCGGCCTCCATGATCACTTCAGCGCGCTCGCCTTCACGCAGTGCGTACCACATCGCACCGGTGATGAGGGCACTCCCGGCAATGGTGGTGACGACGAAGCTCAACGACCGAGACGAGATGAGGTCAAGCCCGGCGTCATGGAGCAGGCGGAACTCTAGGAAGATCCGGATACCGACGGCGCCGGCGGTCAGTGCTATTGCTAAACGCATATGTTCAACACCGAGCAACAGCACGGACAGGCAGGCCGCCGCCAGATAAGAAGACTCCACTCGTACGCTGGCTTCGGCAGCCCAGAGATTAGCGAAGACCGCTACATATACGGTGCTCAGAAACGTCAGCGGCGCAATCAGTTCGCCGAAGCGCTGAAGCAGCGGGACGATCGCAAAGATCGGCGCGGCGATGACAGTGGCCCACACACTGTACCAGGCGGTGTCTCGAAAGTAAAGCTGGGCCACCACAATTGCCACGTCGGCCACCAGTGCAATCCAGGCCGTGACGGTGAGTATGCGCTGCCGTCGAGCTTTCCTGTCGGCGTGGTGTTCTTTGGGTGTGCGGGTTTGCGTCCGCGCCGCCAGCACAGAATTGAGCTGTCGCGTTGCCTTGTCTACTGCTGGTACCAGGGCACGAGAGCGTTTACCTGCCACGGCAGGAGCCTAGCCGGGGTGCGCCTCGGGTCAGGCGCCTGTTGTTCCTGCCGTCAGGGCCTGGCTGACTGCTTGGGCGGCCTTGCGGATGTTCAACGCCGAGATGATCTCGAACACGCCGATGACCACGAACCAGATACCGACCACGTTGGCCAAGATTCCGATGGACTCGAAGGGCGATGAGATCATCACGATTCCGGCCAGCAAACTTACTGCGCCAAGGAAAATAGCCCAGCCGCGACCGGGCAAGGTGGGATCGCTGATTGCTGAGATGGATGTCGCCACACCGCGAAAGATGAAGCCGATACCAATCCAAATAGCCAGCAGCAGAATGGAGTTGTAGAGGCTACGAAAGCACAGCAGCGCCAACACCAGTGCGGCCGCTCCACTAATAAACAGCAGCACTCGCCCGCCGGCGGAGACGTGCAAACTGAACGCAAAGACGACTTGCGCGCTGCCGCTGACCAATAAATAAGAACCGACAAGGATGGCCGCGACAATGATGGTAATTGTCGGCCACACTAACACCGAGATGCCCAGTGCCAGCGCCAAAATGCCCGATACCAAGGTCGATTTCCACAGATGCGGCAACAAATTCGGGGGAGTGGCGATGTTCATGCCCGAAGTGTGCCACAGACCTGCGCCGGACCCTAGACTTTAGCTGCCTCCGGTACGGCCACCGCCACGTCATTGGCGCCGGCATCACAGTTGTGGCCGACCAGATACCAGGTGTGCATCAGGCCTTTGCCTTTGACGTCGACTGGTCCACGTTCTTCGAACGCAAAATTCTCTTTGAGGCGCTGGTAGACCGCTTCGGGAAGGTGGATACGGCCGACAGCTCCGGTGCTCTCCATCCGAGAGGCGACGTTAACCGCGTCGCCCCACACGTCGTAAAAGAATCGCCGGGAGCCCACCACTCCGGCGACCACCTCGCCGGTGGCGATGCCGATCCGCAGCGGCAGTATGCGGCCCAACGGATCGGTGAGTTGGGCGGCAGTGCGGGCCATGTCGAGGGCAAAACATGCCAACGCTTCGAGGTGATCAGGTCGTGGCTGCGGGACTCCGCTGACCACCATGTAGGAGTCGCCGCTGACCTTAATTTTTTCTAGTTCGTACTTATCGACTAACGCGTCGAACGCGGTGTAAGCCTGGTTCAGGAACTGAATCAGTTCGGCTGGTGATGTTTCACTGGCTCGGCCAGTGAAATCCGCGATATCAGCGAAGAGAACCGATGCGTTGTCGTATTTGTCGGCGATGACCTTGCGTGCCGGATCTTTCAGTCGATCGGCGATACTGGCCGGCAGCATATTGGCCAGCAGAGCTTCGGAACGCTCGTACTCGGCCTCGATGACAGCTTCGGCACGGGCGGTCTCGCGCAACGAATACCACACTGTGGCGACTGCCATTGCGCACCCGGAAACGGCGGCCATGATGAAACTCATCGACTCTACCCAGAGCGGATCGAGCCCGGTGTCTACTGGTACGACGAATTCCAGCGTAATCATCAGTCCGACGCCAACGGCAGCTACCCCGGCCGCCAAGACGATGTGCTCAATGCCGAGGAGCAGCACCGCCAGACAGGCCCCTACGAAGTAGAACAATTGAGTGCCGGAACCGGTACCGGCCGCCCAACAATCGATGAAGGTCGTGACGTAGGCCGTGCCGATCAGGGTTAAGGGTGCGACTAGTTCGCCGAAACGTTGGAGCTGTGGGATTGCCGCGAAGATTACTGCGGCGGGCAGGTTGACCCATATTGTTACCCAGGCTGGGCCGCGGACACACAGCTGCGCCACGATGAAGACGAAGACAATGGCCGACGAAAGCCACGCGGTAATAACCAGTAGACGTTGGCGTCGGGCGGCTGTCGCAGCGTAGTGGCGGTTAGGCGCGCATGCCTGGGCGCCCGCCGCCAGCACACAATTGGGGCGTCGAGTTGGGCTAGCCGATCCCGTTGGCGCGGCGTTGTCGCTTGTGGTCGCCACAGGCCAAAGCCTAGCCGGTGAGCCTGGCTGCGTCCGGTTAAATGCTGACCGCTGGCCTTGCTCATGTGGCGTGGCTGCCGGTGAAAGCCATCGCTGAATTTCCGGGAGTTTCTCTCCACGGCAAGTGATACTTGGCTGGTGAATCGACCCACCCCACCCGTATTGATGGTTCGCGCAGAACGATCCGAGCACACCTTCACGACAGCCCAGGATGTGATTGTCGGTCGGGATCCCCGCGCCGACATCCGCGTCGTGCATGCGTTGGTCTCCCGAGCGCACCTGCTGTTGCGCTTCGATCAGGACCGCTGGGTAGCGATCGACAACGACTCGTTGAACGGGATCTTCGTCGATGGTGTACGAGTGCCGATGATCGCTATCGACCAGGGTCGCAGCGTTAACCTGGGGAAGGCGGACGGGCCGTGTTTGACTTTCGACGTCAAACCTCACCCGGAGGAGGCCCAACAAGCACCGCCAACAATCTCGTTGGCCGCACCGGCCAGGCCGCCCGGTAGCGCCGCGCAGCCGAGTTCCCAGCCGACTCAGCTGATCCAGTCAGGTGCCGCGGTCACCAATCACAGGACCAGTTTGCGACGTGGGCTGCGGCCCATCCGCAAACCTCAGACGTCACCGGCCGGGGTGGTCAGGATCGGTCGCGCGGTCGACAATGACATCGTGATTCCCGACGTCTTGGCGTCGCGATATCACGCCTATGTGACGACGACACCGATTGGCGCCGAGATTCGCGACGCGCACAGCATCAACGGGACGTTCGTCAACGGGATCCGAGTTGGCTCTGCGGTGCTGACTGATGGCGACGTTGTCACTATCGGCAACGTCGACCTGGTTTTCACCGAGGGGGTTTTTGTCCGCCGCGCCCAAGCCGCGACCCTTGCCGGTGGTCTGGAGGTGCGCGGAGTCGATTTCACCGTCGGTGACCGTAAATTACTCGACAACGTTTCGTTTACGGCCCGGCCCGGCACGCTCACAGCTCTTATCGGCGGGTCCGGTGCGGGCAAGACCACGCTGGCCAGATTGATCGCCGGATACACCAGTCCTAGCTCGGGCTCGGTCACCTTTGAAGGACATGACATTCACGCCGAGTATGTATCGCTGCGCAGCAGAATCGGCATGGTGCCACAAGACGATGTCGTGCATCAGCAGTTGACGGTTAATCAAGCACTTGGCTACGCCGCCGAGCTGCGGCTGCCACCCGACACCAGCAAGGAAGACCGCGCGAAAGTGGTTGCCCAGGTCATCGAGGAACTTGGGCTCACTAAACACGCCGATACCCGGGTCGACACGTTATCTGGGGGTCAGCGCAAGCGAGCCTCGGTGGCGCTGGAGCTACTCACCGGACCGTCGTTGCTCATTCTCGATGAGCCGACCTCGGGTTTGGATCCGGCGCTGGACCTGCAAGTGATGACCATGCTGCGGCAGCTGGCATCCGCGGGTCGCGTGGTGCTTGTGGTCACGCATTCGCTGAGCTACCTCGACGTCTGCGACCAAGTACTGCTGATGGCGCCCGGTGGCAAGACGGCGTTTTGTGGTCCGCCGGACCAGGTTGGGGCGGCCATGGGCACCTCCAATTGGGCCCACATCTTCGCCACGGTGGGTGCAGATCCGGACCAAGCTAATCGCCGATTCTTGGCCCAAACCAAGCCGGCGCCGCCGATGCCGGATGGACCGCGGCCGGCCGGCTTGGGTGCACCGCCGCATACCAGTGTGTTGCGTCAATTCTCCACAGTCGCGCGGCGCCAGGTTCGACTGATTTTTGCAGATCGCGGGTACTTCATTTTCCTTGCTTTGCTGCCGCTGATCATGGGTGCGTTGGCATTGACGGTTCCGGGCAAGACGGGTTTGGGGATTCCTGATCCCCGTGGCGCAGCCCCCAACGAACCTGAGTCGATCTTGACGCTGCTCACGATCGCCGCGGTCTTCATGGGTACCGCCCTGACGATCCGAGACCTGATAGGCGAGCGGCCCATTTTTCGCCGAGAACAGGCGACCGGTCTATCAACTACCGCCTATTTGGGGGCCAAGATCGCCGTGTTTTGCGTATTCGCCGTTGTCCAGGCGGTGATCGCGACCACTATCACGATCGTGGGTAAGGGCGCCCCAACCCGGCCCGCGGTGTTGCTTGGTAACGCCACCTTTGAGCTGTACGTGACCGTGGCGGCGGCCTGTGTAGCCGCGGCAATCCTTGGTCTGGTGTTGTCTTCATTGGCCCGCTCCAACGAGCAGATCATGCCGTTGCTGGTGGTATCGCTCATGGCGCAGCTGGTGCTGTCCGGTGGCATGGTCCCCGTAACTGATCGGGTCGTGCTCGATCAGATGTCCTGGGTGATGCCTTCGCGGTGGGGGTTTGCCGCGTCGGCGTCCACGGTTGACTTGTGGACGTTGGTACCCGGTCCGGTTAGTCCGAAAGATAGCCACTGGCGGCACACCCCGGCGACATGGTTATTCGACATGGGCATGCTCGCTTTGCTGTCGGTGAGCTATGCCGGCATTGTGCGGTGGCGGATACGTCTGAAGCGGCCTTGACCGAACGGGCAGGGGCAAGTCCATGGCACGGCCAGGATTACGCCGTTGGCCTGGGTGGTTTTGGAGAAAGTAGTCCTCAATTGGGCTAAGCGACCGCATAATGGTCCCGACCGTATTTTCCAATGTGGCGGGCGTGAGGGGGGCGATGGGTGGTAGAGGAGAGGACGGTTAACGATAGCCTGGCCGGTTCACGAGCGGGTGCGCGATTCGGCCACTATCAGCTGCGGTGGTTGCTGGGTGCTGGAGCCTTCGGCGAGGTATATGAGGCCGAAGACACCGTGATGCAGCGTGTGGTGGCGTTGAAATTGATGGCGCCGCCCTATTCGCAGAATCCAGTGTTCAGGGAGCGGCTCTACCGCGAGGCGCACACCGCCGGGCGACTCCGCGAGCCGCATGTGGTGCCGATCCACCAGTGCGGAGAGATCGATGGGCAGCTCTATATCGACATGCGCTTTATTGAGGGCACTGATCTGCACCGAGTTCTGATGCGCGAGGGGCCACTATGCCCGGAACGGGCGGTAGAGATTGTTCGTCAGATCGCTGCCGCACTGGATGCTGCCCACGCTGATCAGATGATCCATCGCGATGTTAAGCCAGCCAACATTTTGTTGGGCGCTGACGACTTCGCGTGCTTGGTAGATTTCGGCCTGGCCGCTGCAGCCACCGACGCGAGGTTAACCAGCGCCGGCTCCACCATCGGAACATTTACCTACATGTCTCCCGAGCGGCTTAGCAATGCCGAAGTGAGCCATCGAGCCGATATCTATGCCTTGGCGTGTGTGCTTTATCAATGCCTGACCGGATCCCCGCCGTACGCTACCGAGGATCTGCCCGCGCTGGTCACCATGCACCTGACCGCCCCTATCCCGCGTCCTAGCCAGCACAGGCCGCAGATTCCGGTGGGTTTCGACGATGTCATCGCGCGCGGAATGGCTAAAAACCCCGATGACCGCTGGGGTAGCGCAGGGGAGTTGGCCGCTGCCGCCCAGCAGGCGTTGAGTGCGCTAGATCAAGATCATACCGAAACCGTTGTGGTGAACACCCCAGCTCAGACTGTGCTCAGCCACAGCCCAGCAACTGCCCCGACCCCGCCGCCTAACCCGGTAACTGCGCCCCGCAAGCCCGCGTCGAGGTCGTCTTTTTGGCGGCGCCGTGGGGTGGTGATCACCCTCGCTGCGCTCGTCCTCAGTGCTGTCGCGGTGACGGTTACCGTCGTCGTTGGGCACCGGTCACCGCCCCGAGCGGCGTCGCCTTCCTCGTCAGCACAGGCCGTCGTTAATCTGCCGGGACCACAGGTTGAGCTGCCGTTCACCGGCCTCAAAGATCCTTACGGCGTGGCGGTGGACACCGCCGGCACCGTCTACGTCACCGACGTTGGCGGCGGAAGTCGGGCGTTTAAGTTGCCGGCGGGCTCGGACACTGCGGCCATGCTTCCGTTTACCGGTCTGAATCTTCCGTGGGGCGTGGCGGTAGATAGCGGCGGAAACGTCTATGTCACCGACTTTGGCAATAACCGGGTGCTCAAACTGCCGGCGGGGTCAGACACTCCGGCCGCGTTGCCGTTCACCGGTCTGAACCTTCCCTCGGGTGTCGCGGTAGACAATATCGGCAACGTTTACGTGGCGGATTACAGCAATAATCGGGTGCTCAAGCTGCCGGCTGGGTCGAGTACCGCGGTCGCGTTGCCGTTTACCGGTCTGAATCTTCCCTCGGGGGTGGCGGTGGATCGGAGCGGAAACGTCTATGTCACTGACTTTGGCAATAGCCGGGTGCTCAAGTTGCCGGCGGGGGCAAACACTGCGGCCACTCTGCCGTTTACCGGTCTGAATCTGCCTCGTGGGGTGGCGGTGGATAACACCGGCAACGTGTATGTGGCGGATTACAGCAATAATCGGGTGCTCAAGCTGCCAGCGGGGTCGAATACTCCAGCCACCGTGCCGTTTACCGGTCTGAATCTTCCGTGGGGCGTGGCGGTGGACACCGACGGCAATATCTATGTCGCTGACGATAACCGGGTAATCAAAATTCCGGCCGGATAATCCGGCGGAGCGCTCAGCATGGGGGCTGCGGAGCGGCGCGAGTGCCCTCGGTGAGATTCGAACTCACACTGGACGGGTTTTGAATCCGTTTCCTCTGCCAGTTGGGATACGAGG
>JAIENC010000055.1 GCA_019751635.1 Mycobacteriaceae bacterium | reverse complement strand
GGTAAAGGGATTTCGGCAGCACGTTGAGCAAACAAGTAGCCGAATCGGTAGCGCTGGTGAATGCGGTACCAAGAGGCGATGGCATGTGGTGCCTCGGCACGGTTTGGCCGAGACTCCCAGGCGCGCAGCAAGGCATCTTGGACTTTTGGCCAGGGGAGTTTGAGATTCTCCATTGACTTCGCAACCTGATATTGCGCGTAGTAAACCTCCTCTGGATCGCCGCCCATCTCGATCCGGCGGGTGTACCAGGTGTGTGCGTTGGTGAAATCGCCTAAATCGAAATACCTTTGGGCGAGCTCGAAGACCGATCGTGCATCGGCTGGATTGCGGTCCACCGCAACCAGCAACAGCTCCCGATCCCGGGCAAGTTTGTGTTCGGGCCCCAGACTGCTGACGGTGGTTGGTCCTGTCGCAATGTGATAGCACCCGCCAAGGCGTGCGCCGGTACTGATTTCGTCATCGTCAGCCGCGACATAGTCCTCGATGCTTTGATAGCGCATACGCACCCCGTCGCGGAACAGCTGTGCTCGCCAGAACGTGTTACCGCTGTCGTCGATACAGCGCAGCCAGTAGATATCGGCGCCCAACTCGGTAAAGTCCGCAGTGCCTACCAGCGTGTCGCCGACTCCCAAGAGCCACAGATAGTCGCCACGGTCTTGGGCTAACGCCAGAGCGGCCTCCTGGTTACGTCCGAGGCTGCCTGCCGACCGTCGGTAAAGCTCACCGCGGATGCCCCGGCTGGCCATATAGCTGGTAATGAGGTCCGGGGTCCCGTCTTGCGAGCCGGTGTCCACAATCACCCACGAGCTGATGTGCGGCGCTGCTGAGTCCAACACCCGCGTCAGGACGGGTGCCACGTTGCATACCACCATTACCAAGCAGATCGCTGGGTGAGTGGTCACGGGGTCGGGGAAGGTGAGATCGTATCCAGCAAGAGCATGTCGGGTTAGCGATCGCATTGATTCACCAAAAAGGTCCGCGTAATCCCAGGCGTCGCATCGCAAAAAATTGAGCCATGCTGGAAGCGCGGTAGATAATTTCTCGGTATATAAGATTTGTTCGCAAGGGTGAAATATGCGAAGACCCCAAGGGTCTAGTAGATGCAAAAGAACGTAACGCCTAGGAATTTGCTGTTTACCGGCACTTATCATGTCGTAGTATCGATGGCGATCGGCTCGATAACCCGAATAGGGGTGATTCATGTTAATGTCGAAACCCCAAAGTTTCGCTAATGTAGGAATGCTATATTCGAGAAATCCAATTTCTGGATATTTCCGTACGGAAAAACGTTCCAGAAATGCGCGAGGGAAGACCGCGACAATGAATGAGCTCCACCAAACTTCCGTATCATCGAGGTGATGTTCGGCGAGAAATCTCGTGTATTCGGCGAGATTTTCATGCGCGGGCGGTAGTGTGGCTTCGCTGAGAAACCAATCTCTGAAACCGTCTTCCGCCGCGGGGCGTGCATGGGAAAGTAGGAGTTGTTGTTCGTGAACTTTGTCGAAGATTCTTTCTACCGCATCAAAAATCAACATATCCCACTGCGCAATGATAAGAGAATTCTATTCTAGTTTATGACCGCTTTCCTTGAACCATTGGGAAATAAGTATATCGCCATGCCAATATTTCCAGAACGAATCTTTTTGTTCGGGGTAGAAATAAAAATCTTCGATATAGGGAAGAAGTTCCGATTCAAATTTTTGCGCTTCCGCTGGCGGGCCGCCAAACAATACGTAGATGGGTGTCTGGGGGTTAAAGTGACGTAGCAGTTGGAGTCGACTGACGCACACCTCGACTTTTTTGTAGCACCAGAAAAGAATTGCTAGCTTCACTAGTCGCTCCTTCCTTATTCAACGGTCGTGCTGGTTCGATTCGAAGGCTGCGGCCAACCGGGGAAGGGCGGTGGTGTGCCACCGAAAACTGGGCAGTGCGCCTGATGGGGGCACCAGGCGCATAACCGTGAGGGGTTGGGGCGGAAGTCGCCGGCCGCGGCTGCTGTTTGGATTGCCTGCCACATAGCTATCAGCGTTTTCTCGAAGCGCAGTAACTCGTCCTGGTCGGGAGCATATTCCAGCAGCTGGTTATCGGCTAGATAGATGAGTCGTAACTTGGTGGCTAGCACATCACGCGAACGCAGTAAGGCCACCGCGTAGAACTTCATCTGAAACATCGGCTTGAACTCGGAGAGCACACGAGTGGCCGATGGCGCCTTGCCTGTCTTTTAATCAACAACTCGCAGCTCACCGGTGGCGGCTATATCGATTCGATCGATATAGCCGCGCAGCAAGGTGCCATCGGCCAGTTCAACCTCGACGCGTTGCTCGCAGCTTTCCGGGTCGAATTTGGTGGGATCCTCCAGGCGGTAGTAGCCAGACAACAATGCCCGGGCTTCGGTGAGCAGCTGTGTCTGCTGCTCGGGGTTGAGCAGGGCAGCTAGCTTGGGCTCTTCGCCGGTCATCCGATCCCAAGCCGGTGCCACGAGCGTCAGGGCGGTTTGTGGGCCGCGATCTGCGGCGGGCAGGCCATAGAGTTGCTCTAGGGCGGCATGCACTACGGACCCACGTAGCTGCGCTATCGATGGTGATTCCGGTAACCGGTCAATTGCCCGGAACCGATACAGCAGCGGGCATTGCTTGAACTCCGCGGCTCGTGAGGGTGACAACGCAGGTTGTGCGCATGTTGTCGGGGGCGGGGTTGTCTCGAGTGCGAAACTCACGATCGGCAGCTTAGAACTGGGTACTGACAACCCCGCGGATTGGCCGGTCCACGCCGACTGGCAGGCTAGGTGTCGTGCGGGCAAGCGGTCAGTTCACTGTCGGCGACCGGGTCCAGCTGACTGACGCCAAGGGGCGGCACTACACACTGGTGCTGGCCGCCGGCGGGCAGTTTCACACCCATCGGGGGGCCATCGCCCACGAGGCATTGATTGGGCTTGCCGAAGGCAGTGTGGTGAAGTCCGCCAACGGCGAGCAATTCCTGGCATTGCGCCCGCTGCTGGTTGACTACGTGTTGTCGATGCCGCGTGGACCGCAGGTGATCTACCCCAAAGACGCCGCACAGATTGTGCATGAGGGAGATATCTTCCCCGGTGCATGCGTTCTTGAGGCTGGGGCCGGCTCCGGTGCGTTAACGTGCTCCTTGCTGCGGGCCGTTGGGCCACAAGGTCGGGTCATCTCCTACGAACAGCGTGCTGATCATGCTGCACACGCCTGTCGAAATGTGCTGGCGTTTTACGGCCAGCAGCCCAGTAACTGGCAGCTGGTTGAGGGCGATGTTGCTGATGCAGATCTGGGTGTCGGTTCGGTTGATCGGGTAGTGCTTGACATGCTGGCGCCGTGGGAGGTGTTAGACACCGTGTCGCACCTGCTAATACCTGGTGGTGTGCTGGTTGTTTATGTCGCGACCGTTACCCAGCTGTCCAGAACTGTGGAAGCGTTGCGGGTGCAGCAGTGCTGGACCGAGCCACGGTCCTGGGAAATGATGCAACGCGGCTGGCACGTCGTTGGTCTGGCCGTCCGGCCGGAGCATGCCATGCGTGGCCACACCGCTTTCTTGGTTTCGGTGCGTCGGTTAGCACCCGGTGCTGTTGCTCCCCGGCGGCGCCGTAAAACCGATCTTGGGTGCTAGCCGTCGCTGCCACCGATCGGCAGATCACCCTCAATTCACCCGATCTAGCTGCGCGCCTTCGGGGTTACTGAACGTGAGCAACCAGTCCGCGGTCTTTTTCGATAACTGCCAGCTGCCTCGGCATGGTTTAAATTCCATGGGGAAAGAAAAAATACCCGATTCGGGATTGAGGCTTTTGACCGTGATGACGGCCACTACCGCTGCCGGATCTTTGTCCGACCACGCGATGTTGGTTGCCTCGAAATTCATGGGGAGATAGCCCCCATTGCGGAGTGCGGTGCTGAACCTATCCAGTATGGCTGCGTCCTGAGTAGTCGTCCCTTCGACTAGGGCCAGCTTGTGATCGCTGGCCAGGCCGGGGTCAGTGAGTTGGTAGAGCACGTCGACCAGGCTCTCCGGGGTGGGCAGCGCCGCGGGCAACGGAGCCGCGAGTCGGCTTACCATCGCCGACGTCGGTGGCGTCCCCGATGATCCACCCGGTGACCCGTGCGGTGAACAGCCGCACAACGCCGACATCGCCACAACGGTGGCCACACTCAGGGGGAAGATCGGGTGTTTACGCATCCAACAGCGGCCTAACCAGGTATGCCGATGCCTGCCTCTTGGAGCAGCGACATCGCCGAAGCGCGGGTTATTGCCCAGCTACCGCCTTGGTTAACGAACGTGACATTTCGCGTCACCGGCGCCAGCCTCGGGCCTGTAGCAGTAACATCCGCCGATGCGGTACCTGGGCCCGCCGGCTGGATGTTGCCCACCTGGAACGACAGGGGAAACTCGCCTTGCGCCGCGGCTTGGGCATATTGCACATCCGCGAGTCGGGCTTCAAGGGGCGAAATACCACCCTGGATTAGCGAACTCTTCCCCATAAATGAGCCAGGGGCCTGCAAGCCATTGAGAACGTTCAGGAGTTCTCCGGCGGATGGCACAGCTGCTGGGTCTAGCGGCAGCGGCACACCAAAAACAACAGGTTGAACCTGGTAGGTAGCCGGGCTAACGGGTGCGGCAGCGCTCACCCCGGCCGCGGCGGCACCAATAATGGCGATGCCGGCTAGGCCGGTGGCTAAAGATTTCACGGTCACAGCTGTCCCTTCGATCGGACCGACTCAGTCCAGAGGCTACCAGCGATTTCTGAGAGAGAAGTTTAGATCGGATCCTTGTCCGACTCGAGCACGCTTGTCCAACGCGAACGCGCAATCACCGGTAGCGTTGAGCTATCCGCCGCGCGACTAATGCGCCGGAAAGGAGCACACGATGGCTGAGTCAGGGCGTTCCGACTTCGGGATCCCGCGTGATATTCGCATGTCCAGGGAGGATGCGGCCGAGCTAGAGGGGTTGCGTCGCGAAGCGGCAATGCTGCGCGAGCAACTGGACAACGTCGGTGATCCGCGCGGATCGGCACGTGCTGGACGTGATGTGCATGAGCTGGAAGCACGTGTCGATTCGCTTGTCACGCGTAACTCCAAGCTGATGGAGACCCTCAAGGAAGCGCGCCAACAACTGCTGGCGCTGCGTGAGGAAGTGGACCGGCTGGGCCAGCCACCTAGTGGTTATGGGGTGTTGCTCTCCGTTCATGACGACGACACCGTCGACGTGTTCACCTCGGGCCGACGGATGCGTCTGACGTGTTCGCCCAATATTGACGTCGCGTTCCTCAAAAAGGGGCAGACACTGCGGCTCAACGAAGCGCTGACGGTTGTGGAAGCCGGTGCGTTTGAATCAGTCGGTGAGATCTCCACTCTGCGTGAGGTTCTGGCCGATGGTCACCGGGCTTTGGTCATCGGTCATGCCGACGAAGAACGCATTGTGTGGCTCGCCGATCCGCTGGTCGCTGAGGATCTGCCCGATGCAGTGCCGGATGCTCTCAGTGATGACACCCGTCCCCGCAAGCTTCGTCCCGGCGACTCGCTCTTGGTTGACACCAAGGCTGGCTATGCCTTTGAACGCATCCCGAAAGCCGAAGTCGAAGATCTGGTACTCGAAGAGGTGCCGGACGTCAGTTACGCCGACATCGGCGGTCTGACGCGGCAAATCGAGCAGATCCGCGACGCTGTTGAGCTCCCTTTCTTGCATAAGGAGCTGTACCGGGAGTATGCGTTGCGCCCCCCGAAAGGGGTGTTGCTGTACGGTCCGCCGGGTTGTGGCAAGACGTTGATTGCCAAGGCGGTGGCCAACTCGCTGGCTAAAAAGATGGCTGAGGTTCGCGGTGATGATGCCCGCGAAGCGAAGTCGTACTTTTTGAATATCAAAGGCCCTGAGTTATTGAACAAATTTGTAGGAGAGACTGAGCGCCACATTCGGTTAATTTTCCAGCGAGCTCGCGAGAAGGCCTCCGAGGGAACACCAGTCATTGTGTTCTTTGACGAAATGGATTCGATCTTCCGCACCCGCGGTACCGGGGTCTCCTCGGACGTGGAGACCACTGTGGTTCCGCAGCTGCTCAGCGAGATCGATGGGGTGGAGGGGCTAGAGAACGTCATCGTGATTGGTGCTTCCAATCGTGAGGACATGATTGACCCGGCAATCCTGCGGCCTGGACGTCTGGATGTGAAGATCAAAATCGAACGTCCAGACGCTGAAGCGGCAATGGATATCTATTCGAAGTATCTGACCGAAGCGCTGCCAGTACATGCCGATGATCTCGCCGAATTCGACTGCGACCGATCGGCGTGCATTAAAGCGATGATCGAAAAGGTCGTTGACCGGATGTACGCCGAGATTGACGACAACCGGTTCCTCGAGGTCACTTACGCTAACGGGGACAAAGAGGTCATGTATTTCAAGGACTTCAACTCTGGGGCGATGATCCAAAATGTTGTCGACCGAGCCAAGAAGAATGCCATCAAGTCGGTTCTTGAAACAGGTCAGCCTGGGCTACGCATTCAGCATCTGCTTGATTCCATCGTCGACGAGTTCGCCGAGAATGAAGATCTGCCCAACACCACCAACCCCGATGACTGGGCGCGGATTTCCGGCAAAAAAGGCGAGCGAATCGTTTACATCCGCACGCTGGTCACCGGCAAGTCGTCTAGTGCGTCCCGGGCCATCGATACCGAATCGAACCTGGGGCAGTATCTGTAGCTGGCGGTCTAGGCGTGGCCGGTCAGCAGTGAATAGATGTTGCCGAGGGCGTCCAGGATGATCGGGGTGGGATGAGTCATGCTGTCCATCCGCAATGGGGTGGTTAACGTCTGCGACCGGTACGCCCAGCCCGGCGGCAGCATCAGGCGGTCTCCTAGTGCGCGCAGATCGGCTAGCGTCAACGTGACGTCCATGATTTGGCTGAAAGACTGCATGACCCAACGACGCCCGACAGGGTCGACGAGTTCATAAATCCGGTGTCCGGTATCGAAAGTAAAAATGGTTTTGCGGTCCACCTGCTTGGCTACATACGGTTGGGCGTCCATCCCGGAGAGGACCGATGCAGGTAGCGAGATCGTGCCTTGCTGGCGCATCTCGATCCCCCCGAAAGTCTTAGTTACCGGCGGGGTTTGGGGTGCTTGCTCGATACTGTTCATCAGCCAACAGCGCGGGCCGTCGAGTACCACCGCATCTACGCCGTGTTCGGCAGCCACAAGCTGCGGATCGAGTTCGGACCAGAGTTGGTTGGGGAAATCATCGAGCGGTGAGCTGAGATAGACAGCGGCCTTGGTGTCCGGTTGGCCGCTGCGGATGAGAAGCACCTCGGCGTAATACTTTCCGAAGACGCCGGCCTCCGCATGGGGGGCTTCGCGAGTAGACATCCGCGCGACGCTATCACTGACGACAGGTTTATCCACGCCAGGGTTTGTTGTGCAGCCGGATAACTTTATGCAGTCTGTGGGACGTCTTCACGGGAGTAGCTGTTGGTGAGGTTGTCTTGCAAGACTTCGGCAGCGTGCGTGCACGTGTCTACTCGTAGTGGGCTGGTCAGTACGCGGGCCCGGTACGTCCAACCCGCGGGGAGAACGAGGCGTTCGGCGAGTTTAGGCAGGTCGGCTAGCGACAAATTCGGGTCCACGACCTGACTCGCGGTTTGCATAACCCAGAATTGGCCCTCTGGGTCGATGAGTTCATAAATTTCGCGCCCGGCGTTGTAGATAAAGGCGGCTTGGCGGTCCACTCGGTTGGCGAGATAGGGTGCCGGATTCATTGAGGAGAGCACGACTGTGGCTTGCTCGAGCATCTCAATGCCGCCAAAGGTTTTCACGACCCACGTTTGCGGTGCCTTTTTGTCAATCCGGTCCATGAGCCAGTACCGAGGACCGTTGAGCAGTACCGCGGTAGCGCCGGTTTCGGCGGCGATCGCCGCAGGGTCGAGTGCGGCGAACAACTCGATAGGGCAGTCGTTAAGCGGAAAAGTGTTATAGACAGTGGCTTGCGGCCCCGACTCACTTGGGCGCACTAACAGCACCTCGCCGTAGCGTTTACCGAACAGGTCGGTTGCGGGCTTGTCTGTCAGGGTTTTTGGTTCCGACGGCGTCACCACCGTGAAGGTAATCGCTGCGGTTGATGGCGTCAACGTGGCGCTGCCGGCCGACGTGTCGCCAAGGACACGCCGCATAATCGCCGCCGACTACCGATCCGTCAAAGCTTATTACATTAATTTAATTATCACGTTACATTGGCCGGGGATGCTAGACCGTCGGCCGGGAGCTATTGGGTGTGTCGCTGCGCCGGGTGGCTGTGTTAAGCAGGATCAACTATTGACCAGAGGTGGTGTGCAATGGCGGCGCTGAGCAAGTTTGCCGGACAAGTTGATTTTACCTTTGTTATCACCAGAATAACTGCTGCCGCGAACTGCTTTGCTCAACAAGATTTGATGGGCGGCATGGCGCAGCTCAGCGCGGGTATTGGTTTGTTCTTGACGATTAATTATGACAAATTTCCCGGATATGATAATTCAGTGTTGCCGGATTTTTTTGACCCGAATTCTGTCAATGGAAGTAATGGGCCAGAACGCCAGCACTTGCTGCCAACTCCAACGGTAATTCTTGATGTGACGATGTGGCTCATTGCTGCGCTAGATTTGTTTAATGGATATGGAGTTCCTGATAATGGAGTCAAATTCCGTTGCGGTAGCGCCGAGTTGGACAGTGTTCATTTCGCGCTGGAGTCGGCGGCTCCGGACTCGAGGGACTGGGATGGTGAAAAAGCTGCGCAATATGCTGACCAAAACGCCAGCCTAGGGGAGTTTGTGCGGCAGTTGCAGGGTTTAGACCTCCAGGTGCAACAGCAGGTAGCCGGCCAATCCCAAATGGTTATCCAGGTACATCGGGCGGTTAGTTTGTTGATAGCTGGTCTGGTTGCTGCGCGCGGAGTTGCGCTCGGGATCTATTTTTGCTCTCCGATCCCGCAGGCGGCGAAAGTGGGCAAGGGGAGTCCCCCTGTGGATGATTTTGATGCTGTCGATGAGCGGGAAACTGCTCCCTTTTTAGACGCAACGCAGACGCAGCCGGTTGGTTATGGACCGGCGGCAGCGTTAGCGTTCCAAGCGGTCGTTGCCGCGGCGGCTCTAGGTTGTGTTGCCTATTTTGAGAATGCCACCAGAGCGAATTCCGAAAACGTGTCAGATGAGCTGGAAAAGCTCGGCGATCAATACGCCAGCATTGCTGCGCAGGTGGACCAAATAGGTAATTTTGCTCATATTGTCAGACAGGGCACGCCTGAAGCGGAGGTGGTAAACCTTCGTCCAATGATTGACGTGATTCTCGGGTCACCAGGACTGCCCAACGTAGATGCCGTTGCCGCCCACCGTGCTCTACCTGCGCCGGCAACAACGCCCACTCTGGTTTCGGTGTTGGGTCGGGAGGCGGGACGGGAAGGCGTGCCGCCCAGCCGACAGGTTCCGGGCGGGAGAACCCCGGCGGAACGCGCTGATAGGCGGCGTCCGGTAGCTGCTCCAGATACTGAAGGTGCTCAGGCCGGTCGTGAGGCGGACGGTAGCGGATCCGTGCCACGCGAGGTGGGCGTGGACTGGCCGGAAGCGTCACAAGAATCGTGGGTACTTGACCGCACTGCATGAGTGCTGCCAAGCGCAGTGGAGTAGCTGGTACACAAGCCGTTCAAACAGCCGAATCTTGCGTGGGGAGGATTTAGGTCCTGATGGATAAACTCACTGTTACGCCAGAGTACTTAGAAAAGCTGGCGCAGTACCAGGATCGAGCCAACGCACAAGCAACAGCTACGAGTGAGACGACCTCCGGGGTCAGCCACGAGGCAGCCGTGAGCCATGGCGTGATCAGCACTCCTTCGAATGAGGAACTGCGCGATGTTGAACACCACCGCAGGGCGGCGGTGCACAGTGTTGCCGACGCCGCCGCGCGCCTGGCGGCAAACTTACGAGCCCTTGAGGAAACCTATCTCTGCGTCGACACGGATGCCGGTCGTCATATTGACCGGCAGATGGGCGGTCAGTGATCAAGCGCCGGCCCTGGACGCGCTGTGTTCGGCTGAGGTGATGGCCAAGAACGGTTTTGATTATCCGAAAGTGTGGGGATTTGTCGATCGCCTAGGCTTTGATTCATGCAGCGGATCATCGGAACCGAGGTAGAGTACGGCATTTCGTCCCCGTCGGATCCGACCGCCAACCCCATCCTGACCTCGACCCAAGCGGTCTTGGCTTATGCCGCTGCTGCGGGGATCCAACGGGCCAAACGGACCCGCTGGGATTACGAGGTGGAGTCGCCACTGCGCGATGCCCGGGGTTTCGACCTGAGTCGTTCGGTCGGTCCACCGCCGGTGGTTGACGCCGACGAGGTCGGTGCTGCCAACATGATTTTGACCAATGGGGCGCGTCTCTACGTTGACCACGCCCACCCGGAATACTCCGCACCGGAATGTTGCGACCCGCTGGATGCGGTGATCTGGGACAAGGCCGGCGAGCGAGTCATGGAGGCCGCTGCCCGTTACGTTGCCAGCGTGCCTGGCGCAGCAAAGCTGCAGCTGTACAAGAACAACGTGGATGGTAAGGGCGCTTCGTACGGAGCGCACGAGAACTACCTGATGTCGCGGCAGACGCCGTTCTCGGCCGTCATCAGTGGTCTGACCCCGTTTCTGGTCTCCCGTCAGGTGATCACCGGCGCCGGTCGGGTCGGTATTGGTCCGGCCGGCGATGAGCCCGGGTTTCAACTCTCCCAGCGGGCCGATTACATCGAGGTTGAGGTCGGACTGGAGACCACGCTCAAACGCGGGATCATTAACACCCGCGACGAGCCGCACGCTGACGCGGACAAGTATCGCCGGCTGCACGTCATTATCGGC
>JAIENC010000302.1 GCA_019751635.1 Mycobacteriaceae bacterium | reverse complement strand
CGGCGCCGCACGCATACGTAATTGAACCAAACAATACCGCCCAATTACTTCAGGCGCGCCGCACTAGCCGGAACGCAGGTCATGAATGTCGGTTTCGTTGGCACCGAAGTGCGTGGCAATCTCGGCAGCAAGGTCGGTTTGCTCGCCAAGCACCAGGTCGGCGTCGATCCGGACGCCGGCCAGGTCTTGGACGGTATTCAGTTGCTGGTTGGGGCGGCGGCGCAACTTCTCGATCAGGGTGTCCGCGGTCTTGGGCCGCGAGCTGACCCGCAACTCCGCGCTTATTCGCCTTGCGGCGGTCGCCTGCAGCTCCGCGGCCACGGCCCAACTCCCGTTTTGTATCTGCTCCTCGACTTCGGCGGCAAGATCAGAGTGCCACAGCATCACGTCGGCGTACGACGGGCAATTGCTGGGTGGGTCCACACCATCGCGAAGCGCGTCGCCAAGTCGCCCGAGCGATTTGCTAGACCACGGCGGTCGCTGGCTTAAATCGACGTTCGTCGAGCTTACCCACGGGCAACTCGATCCAAGGCGGCACGCGCCGACTCACCCCGGTTGTCGGCGACGGCAAGCGGCAGACTGAGGTCGTGGAAGAGCGCTTTCCCGGCGAGTTAGAGACGTTGCGTGCCGACAACGTACGCTTGTGGCGCCTATTGAAGCTGAGTGAAGAGCAGGCTCGAGCTGCATATCCGGATCAAGCTACCCTGACCGGAGCGCCGGAGTCGCCGGTAAACATGGCATCGGCGCCCGAAGACAAGGTCCACTTCTTTCTCAATCTTTTTCGTTGCCGCTCCGACGTTTACGCGCTGCGGTGGGAGAACCGCCACGACGGCCGCTCCGGTTGGATGCCGGCAATCCACGGCTACTGGCGCAAAGGCATGCACCGCTCTGATGCTTCGTATCTTCGGTTGACTCCCGACGTCATTGGACAACACTTGCGCGGCGAGATTCATATCGGTCTGTATCCACTGGGCGACGACGACACATGTTGTTGGGTCGCGGCCGATTTCGACAAAGAGGCCGCGATGCTCGATGCGCTGGCCTATATGAAAGCCGCACGAGCCCACAAGGTTCCGGCTGCATTGGAAGTATCGCAATCGGGGCGCGGGGCACATGTGTGGGTCTTCTTTGCGCAGGCAACATCGGCGGCAACGACCCGAAAAATTGCTACCAGCCTGCTCGGCGAAGCCTTTCAACTCCGCGGCAGCATGCACCTAAGCAGCTATGACCGGCTGTTTCCCGCCCAAGACATCCATACTGGCCGCGGCATGGGAAATCTCATCGCCGCACCGCTGAATGGCAAACGCCGCCAGCACGGTACAACTCTTTTCCTCGATCCCGCCACGCTGGAACCCTTTGATGACCAATGGGCCTACCTGTCCAGCATCGCGCGGCTGTCACCCAAAGATGTATCCGCACTCGCTCGCACGCTGCCCGATCCGCAATTCGGCCATCGCGTGCGCAGGCTGCAGTTACCCACCTCGTCGAAAATCGTGCCGAGGCCGGCAGCGATCATCCGGGCAAACTTCGCATCCCGGCTTACTCTGACCGCAGCTGATCTTGGTCCGGCGATGATCGCCGCCGTCAAACACGCAGCCTCAATCCGCAATCCCGAGTTTGATGCTCGCCAGCGCGCTCGACGCAGCACATGGGACACGCCGCGCTTCCTCTACAGTTACGACGAGACAGCCCAGGGAGATCTCGTCCTGCCACGCGGCCTGCACACGCTTCTAGCGGAGCTTGTTGATTCAGCAGGTAGTACTTTGCGCATCGATGATCAGCGTGCCGTCGGCGAAAGCCACGAATTCAGCTGCTCAACACCGCTGCGAGACGAACAAGCCGCCGCCGCCCGACAACTCGTCGAAGAAGACACAAGCGTGCTCATCGCGGCCCCTGGCTTAGGAAAAACGGTGATTGCCTGCGCCGCAATCGCTTCCCGCGCCACTTCGACCCTGATCCTGGTCGACCGCAAAGCATTGGCAGACCAATGGCGTGATCGGCTACAGAAACACCTCGGATTCAAATGCGGCCAAATCGGCGGCGGACGATCAAAAACCACCGGCATCATCGACGTCGCCCTGCTACCCGCACTCGCCCGTCGGGACAACGTCGAAGACCTCACAGAGAACTACGGTTTCGTGGTCACCGACGAATGCCACCACATCGCCGCCAGCGCATTCTTCCACGTCATCAATCGAATACCTGCCAAGTACTGGCTTGGACTCACCGCTACACCCGAACGCCGCGACGGGCTCGAAGACCTCATCTACCACCAACTCGGATCACACCACGTACCCCTGGAAAGCCCTGTCCCAGGACAACTCCCCTCAACGAATACCAATCTGCTCACACCGCATCCGGTCCTGCATCTGCACCCCACCCAGTTCCGCTATACCGGGCAGGCCGACCCCAGGGCACCGGGCGGAATGGCCGAAATCTACCGAGCACTGATCGCCGATAAAGCCCGGCTGAAGCAGATCATCAGCGATATCCTCGCCGCTCACACCAACGGCGCCAACATCCTCGTCCTCACCACCTGGATCGACCACCTCAATGCAATCGTCGAGGGCCTCAACACCGTCGGCAAGTCGGCCACCGTACTGAGTGGCCAAATAAAGGCGCGGCAACGCCGAGAAATCTCCGAACAACTCGCCAACCACACCACTAACAACGACCCCTTGCTGGTCGTCGGCACCGGCTCATTCATCGGCGAGGGCTTCGACTGCCCAGCCCTGGACACACTGTTCCTGGCCGCCCCAATCACCTTCAAGAACAGACTCATCCAATACGTCGGGCGCATCACCCGACCCCACCCCACCAAAACCACCGCGACCGTCCACGACTACCACGACGAACTCACTCCCGTACTCGCCTCTTCCCTACGAAAGCGCGCACCCGGCTACATCACAATGGGCTTCCCCGACCTAAGAAAGCTCGCCGGATAGACACCACGTACCAGAACCGCTAGGGCGCCTGGCTGCCGCCACGATGCACAGCATCCACCGGCAGTATGCGGCCTATGTCGCAGCACTCGACACCGTGGTCGACACGATGACCAAGATCGACAAACTCTGGGTCGTGAGGCCGCTGAGTACGCCGCGTGATGGTCAGGGCATGGATCTTCCGGTGAGGGCTAGCAGCCGTGTCGAGGCGGGAGCGTCGGGGTTGGCTGGTTCGACGTCGGCGAAGTATCCGTGTTGACGCTGTGTCCGCAGAATCGGGGTCGCACGATCGAGAAGGTAGGCAGCAAGGTCGTTGTCGATCGTTGAGGTGGCTTCCAGGCTGCTTGTGATGTCCCAGGCGTGTATTGCGAGTTCGGCGACCCGCATCCGCAGCAATACGGCGCCGCTGACTGTCTGCATTGGGTGATGTGCGCGGATCGAACCGGTGCCGGGTTGGGTGAACAGTATTCGCAGCTCCGCGGACAGTTTGTCGTGAGCGGTGCGCGGATCGTTGCCGACGTTATCGACTGTGCGGGTCCAGACGATCTCGTCCGGCAGGCCGCCTTGCAGGTAATGGGCGTAGCGCAGCGCTCCCCCGCAGACATGATTAGCGACGTCTTTGACCGTCCAGCCAGCACAGGCCGTGGGCCGATCCAGGGCAGCGGTATCCAGTGAGCCGAGCACTTGCGAGAACGACTGCGTTGCACGGTCGAGCGCGTCCAGGTCGGTCGAGTCCAACATAACGGCGTCCCACACGACCGCAACGCTAACGGACCGAGATTGCCCTCCAATATCTACTACAAGCGATAGTATCTCGTTATGAGGGTCGGAGTTGTCGGGGGCGGCTTCGCAGGGTTGGCGGCTGCTATCGCATTTCGACACCAGGGTCACGATGTCGTGGTGTTCGAGAAGACCGACGGGTCATCCTCTGCCGGTGGCGCCATCTCTTTGGCCCGTAATGCGCTGGCCTGCCTGTCGATCCTCGGGGTCCGGAAACACCTTGAGACTCAACCGTGGTCACAGACACTCGCCACCGTGCGCACTTCGAACGGGCAGGTCCTCATCCGGAGCACATTGGCCCAACTCACCGGCGGAACCCAGTACGCGACCGTACCCCGGCACCAGTTGCTCACCTGGTTAACGGCGGCACTGCCCGCAGATTGCGTGCAGTACTCACACAATGTGACCAAAGTCGGTGTTGACGGGACAGTCCAGACCGGCAACACAGTTGAGCGGTTCGACCTCGTCGTGGGTGCCGACGGAGCGCGCGGGGTAGTTCGAAAATTCTTGTGGCCCAAGGCGCCTGCACTTCAACCTACTGGCATCACCGGGTGGGCCTGGATCACCGAGCACCAACTCAACACCGGATTCGGCTCGATATGGGGCCGCACCGACGACTTTGGCATACTACCGTTAATCGACGGACGCACCTACGTCTACGGCGGCACCCGGCTGCCCGCAACTGAATTAGAGTCATTTAAAAACTGGCCTGACCCGCTGCCGATGTTGATTGACGCCGCCAAGCCGGATCAGATGATCACCCCGCAGATCTTCGAGGCCCGCCCTCCCCGACGACTCGTTCGCAGCAAGGTCGTATTGATTGGCGACGCGGCGCACACAATGCGGCCGACGTTCGGTCAAGGTGCGGCATTAGCCATGGAAGACGCCATCACCCTGGCCTACCGCGGCACGTCCGCCCTGTCGCGCCGGTGGCCAAGAATGCTGACGCTCTACGAAATATCGAAGGCCGGGTCATATGTTGCGGCACCAGGTATCACTGCGCTAGAAACCACTCGAAACTGGGGGCTGCGGCTCCTGCCTGACCCGATCTTCGGCGCCATGACAGGCTCAGCCAGTCACTGGCGCCACACTCCCACCGCATGAGCCGACAGCAGAACCTGTTTCCAGCTCAGTGGTTCACGGTTCTTTGTGCGCGCAGAGATAGGTCGATGCGCCAGGCAAACCGGATGCCCTGGCTACCTACCTACGGCGGGGACGTCGACGATCTCCCGCGCTTCGACGGTCATTTTCGAACCTGGCGCGTGTGACTCCGCCGTGCTTGCGTTAGGGCGGCGGGTTTGGGCCAGTTTGAGATAGCTGCGCACTTCGCTTTCCGTGGTTTGGGCCAACGTGGCGATATTTTCGATCCTCTCGCCGCGCTCGTGCATACGCGCCAACGCCGCCGCAGCCGCTTGACGTTGCCCATCGCGCCGGCGGTGGGCCTCAGCGTTGATCTGGGCGATACGCTCCGTCGCCCACGCATCGACTCCGGCCACCCGGCTACACGCCACTACGAACGTAGCGGTGTCTTCGACGTTCTCACGTTCCCGGCGAGCACGTTGCTCCTGTGCTTTGGCTTGGGCTTCCCTGACCTGCTTGCGGGCCTTGGCCATCGACTGAATATTTGCCATGCCCGGAAACCTAAAACCCGATCCATTCGCCCCGCTACCACCGCAGCCAACTTAGGCCATAACAATTTCTCTTCCACCAGCCGTCAGCGGTCACAATTTCCCCAGGGTGACCACGAGGTTCGTGGTGCCGGTGGCCAATGGTGATACCGGGTGATCGGTCCTGATCACTGAAGTGGAATTTCCGTAAAAGTGGACTCAGTCAGCTCTACTACCCTTTGTAGTATTCCCTTGCGGATATCGGGATCGTCGGTGGCGGAATCACCGGCCTAGCGACAGCAATCGCTTTCCGACAGACCGGCCACCGGGTGACCGTCTACGAACAATCACCGAAGTTCACCGAAGTCGGCGCAGGAATTGCCTTGCCGCCCAATGCATTAACCTGCTTGCAGATCCTGGGTCTTCGAGACAGATTCCCCACCCACCCCCTCTCGACTGCACCGGCCACCATCTGCGACCAGCACGGAAAGGTCTTGGCTCGTGCCACGCTGGCCCAGTTCACCGGTGGAACAGAATTCGTCGTCACCCACCGCGCCGCCCTGATCGACGCCCTCGCCAACCAACTGCCCGAACATTGCTTAAGACCGGCGCACACCGTCACCGCAGTAACACCCGATGGACACATCACGACCCAGCACAGCACCGACTCCTTCGACCTGGTGATCGCCGCCGATGGAGTCAACAGCATCGTCCGCCAAACACTGTGGCCAAACCACACACCACGGCGCACGGGAATCATCGCGTGGCGCTGGATCCTTGACCAAACACCAGAAAACTTCGGACTCTTCTTGGGACAACACGCCGAATTCGGCCTTCTACCGCTAGGCGCCGACAAGACCTACGCCTACGGCGGTGCCCGCCCCGGCCACACCGACCTCGACTCATACCGCAGCTGGCCGGCACCGATCGCTGATGCTATCGCCTGTCGTGATCCCGACCGCCTCATCACTAACGAACTGCTCGAACTGCACCCGCCGCGACAACTCGCCACCGGCGCTGTGGTGCTTCTCGGCGACGCCGCACACGCCATGCGCCCGACCTTCGGCCAAGGCGCCGCACTCGGCCTCGAAGACGCCATCACCCTGGCCCATCAAGGACATACCGCTTACCTACGCCGACGCCGCCGCATGATGGCCATGTACCTGGCCTCCCGTCACGGAGCCTGGTTCAACACCCCCAAATACCGACTCCTTACCCTGGCCCGCAACACCGCACTACGAGCATTGCCCAACCCGGTATTTACTGCCCTGGTCAGCAACGCCAGCCGCTGGACTCCATGAAATCAGCATGCCGCGTATCGTCCCTAAAATGCTTCTCCCCCGGCCCGGAGCGAGCGCACTCCCCACGAGTATCAGCAAATGAGCGACCAGCACATCTACCAGGTCCGCTGCGCATGGCAGGGGTCAACCGCCGTCGGCTATGCCAACTACCAACGCGAGCACGTCGTCAGCGCACCCCCAGCACAAGAGCCACTCACGCTTTCCGCGGACCCAGCCTTCCTCGGCCAACCGGAACGGCTCAATCCTGAACAGCTAGTCGTCATGGCCGCAGCCTCATGCCAATTGCTGTCGTTTCTTGCCGTAGCCGCCCGGGCACGCATTGACGTCGTGAGCTACCAAGACGAAGCTGTCGGCATCATGCCCAGCGACGACCACCCGATCCGGCTCACGCGAATTGTGCTGCAACCACGGATTGTCGTAGCGCCAGGGACGAGCCCTGAACAGGTACGCCACCTCGTCGATGTAGCCCACCGCCAGTGCTACATCGCCAACTCACTTCGCACCGAGATCACACTGCAGCCCCAAGTCGAAATCCAGGCCGCAGAACCGGTCCCCATGCCGCCGCTACAGCCATCGTGAACCTTGATGCGATCGCGTTCAGTCACCAATGGGTGGACGCGTGGAACGCCCACGACGTGGAAGCCGTCCTTGCACATTTCCACGACGACGCGGTGTTCACCTCACCAGTAGCCGCCAAGATTCTCCCGGAGACGACTGGCATCGTGCGCGGAAAACCGGCGCTACGCCGGTACTGGACACGGGCATTGCAACGTGTTCCGAATCTTCGATTCACCATCGAGGACGTGTACCAAGGCATTGACACCATCGTCATCGTCTACCGCAATCAAAACGATGCCCTGGTCAGTGAAGTTCTACGGTTCAGCGGCAACTTAGTGATCGAAGGACACGGCACGTATCTCGTTCCCACATGAGTGGAGCAGCATTGACCACCTTGTTTAGACTCGCCACCTTGGCCATGGGCGTCGTCTCGGCGCTCATCGGCGTCTACCATTTCCTGCTCGGTCAGTGGTCGGTGCCTGGCGACGGCTCGCTAAACCCAACCATAGACTCGCGCGAACGTTTTTACGCGGCGATGTTCATCGGTTTTGGCACGTTGTGGATATGGGCCGGACGACAAACTCCGGTCCCGGTGCGGCTGGTGCGGGCTCTGTCGTTGGTCGTATTACTGCAGGCCGCGGGTCGGGCGATATCCGTTGCCGCGGCCGGCTGGCCCCATTGGCTGCAGATCGGTGAAGCAGGCATCGAACTGCTGCTCCCTATCGTGTTCTGGTGGTTGTCTTCCGCCGATCAAGGCAACAGACCGGGTCTCCGATGAACTGATGCCGTTACGCCGCGAGGTTCTGGACCGCCCCCGCGTGCCGGCCCATCGCGGCGGTGCATTCGACTCCCCGATCGTCGGTTAGGTATTGCGCCGCTGGTACGCGCGTAGCCATGACGTCACCCGTCGTCCGCTCACCGGGAGCATCACGGCGCGCATCAGGAGAATATCGACGTGGACTAGCCGTGCGTCCAAGAGACTGGCCGCAAAGGCGATGTCCTTCTCCCGCCCGGCCGCGAGTTTGCTTACCACCAGATCATGCGCCTCGATGAACCTGGGAACAGCGGGATCACTTGAGAGCAGAGTCCACGTCACTAACCGATCCCGCCACCCCTCGGGTAACTCCGCGGTGTCAATGTGTACGCCCTCCGCATAGACCTGATAGGTCTCATGGAACGGCGACATCTCACCTATCGCGCCCTCAACGTCGTCTGCCTTACGACGATCAGGGTCGTTCAGGAAGGCGATATCGGCTTCTCTCGACAACATGACAACCTCGGGAAGCTCGCCGTCATCGTACGTGCCCAAAATTGCCTGCGACCCGATGACGAGAACCTCTTTATCGTGGGCAATAACGCAGGCGGCGCGGAGAAGATGGGCCAGCTCCTGGCGCTTCACACCGCTCGCGCCGAATCATGCACTTCGCGGTACACCTTCTTGATGGACCGCACTTCGTCCTGACTTAGCACGCCGGTAAATGGCGTGCAGGATCGCAGAGTCGCCCCATGATCTGACTGATCCAGAAAGGCTTCGATCACTCGTCCGACACCCGCATCCAGGATGGACTCCCATTCGCGAATATAAGCCGCGCTATGAGCGGAGCCACTCTCCCGTTGCCTGTCGAGGTTGTTTCGCGCAATTCCGAGAACAGCATCAGGGGCAGTCACCAACTGCGGGATCAACGCTGCGTGCAGCCACAACGACTGCTGCTTGCCGTCACTCTGTGGATAGCGATTGCTCACGAACTTTGACGTGATGGCCCGCTCGGGAATCCGCCTATGCGCGCCAACCATAATGTGCGGCAGCTTGCCCTGTTTACACAGGTCGACGATGTGCTGCCGGGACACACCAAGTCGACTAGCGACCTCGCCCGTGCGCAGAAAACCGTCGGTAGACATAACGCAAGGGTAGGAACTAACCACAAAAAACACAACATTGGTGTTGGAGCTGGAAATGCACTAGCCGAAACGATCAACGGGTTGCGCAAGACCGAATTGATCAAGCCGGCAAGCCCTGGCAATCCATCGAAGACGTCGAGCTGGTCACCACACGCCAAAGCTCAATGCCGAAGGCCCGCAGCCGGCTAAGGCCTCAAACCAGAAGATCTCCGGACTCGCCGGGGCGATTCAGTCCCGGTCCATGCCTGTAGTTGGACGTTAAGTAGCCGGTGAGCATCGATTTATCCCGCAGAATTCGAGGCATCGCCGAGTAAAGCCACGCCAACGTCAAGGCCAGCGGCGTATCTGTCTCCTACCTGAAAGCAAGGACTGGATACTGCCGTAACGCCTTCCAAGGGCCAAGCGAACGCTGAAGCCTTCGCGCAGAATCTCCAACTGGGAGCCCCAGAGGCGCTTGAGGGATCGCCGAAACCAGCGATGTCCCCGATACCTGTTACCCCCTCGCGGCAGGGGGTGTAGGCCACTGCCCGGAAATGATCCGGTCACATTGTGTAGCGAGAGCTGGTTTCCATTCGTCAGGAATAACAGCAAAAACACCCTCGTCGAGAGCTTGCAGTGCTTGCCGTGCCACGCATGCCGGATCAATACCTTGAGTCGACATGCCCGTCGCAACCCAGCTCGGGGGTATTGCGGTAAGGGCGTGTCGAAGTAGTTGCGCGCGTTCGCCAGATAGATGTCAGCGATCGCTTTGCGCTTGTCGGCATCTTCGATAAAGACCCATTGCCAGCCTTGCGCGTTGGAACCGGTGGGCGCCTGCAAGGCCAGTTCAGGCATTCCATGAGCACTTCACGTGACACCGGCTTGTCCAGGTCGAGGCGTTTGCGCACGGAGCGGGTAGTGGTCAGGACTTCGTCGACGGACAGGTTGAGTGGCATGGGGCAGACTATTCGCCGCCGGCCAATTGATCGCGGTGCGGCGTTGCTGTTGGTGCGGGCATGTTAGCCTTACTGGCATGGAAGGTGGCGCCGACATCTCTGCGTGAGTTCGTGTGAGGTCTGCTCTCACGCCCCCGCTGTTGTCTAGTCCCTTCTCTTGCGAGGACTTTCATGTCTGCATCTATTGTTTGTTCCAATCTGTCTTTTTCTTGGCCAGACGGCACCCGTGTTCTGGAGGGCGTGTCGTTTGTTGCTGGTTCTGGCCGCACCGGCCTAGTCGCGCCCAACGGGGCGGGCAAGACCACCCTGCTCAAATTGCTCGCCGGACAGCTCGTGCCCAGCAGGGGAGGTCATGTCGTTGGGTCTGGCTGCACAGCTGCTTAAGCGGCCCGATGTGCTGTTGCTGGATGAACCGACCAACAATCTCGACTTTGATGCTCGTCGCCGGCTGTACACCGCTGTAGACAATTACAGTGGTTGTCTGGTGGTGGCCAGCCACGACCGGGCACTGCTGGAGCGCATGGACTACATCTGCGAACTAAGCAGCAACGAAATCCGTTGCTATTGCGGCAATTACAGCGACTAAAAACAAGCCGTGGCCGCCGAGCAGCAGCTGGCCGAACAAAACCTGCGCAACGCCGAACTCGACCTCAAACGCCAAAAACTCGACCGACAAAAAGCCCGAGAACGCGCTGTTCGACGCACCAGCAACGCCGAACGCGGCCGCCAAGACACTAGTGGGCCGCGTTTGAAGTTCTTGGGCGGTTGGCGTTCTTGAGGATTTGGTCGGCGGTCTTGGTCCAGACGAATG
>JAIENC010000153.1 GCA_019751635.1 Mycobacteriaceae bacterium | reverse complement strand
GTCGGGGGAGGCGCACCCACTCAGATCGGTGCTAGCTTCAGCCTCCCTGGTTCAGGCGCCATGGTGTCCGGCGCTGCCTACAATTGCGCCGCGATCGGCTGGACATTCACCATAACCGGCCCAAGCGGCTTGAGCGTGTCTGTCACCGACTCCTCGCACATCTCCATGATGGGCGCCTCTTACCGCTACGGGGGCTTCGGCACAGACGGCTGGGCGCGCCAGTCCACGCTCTACAACACAGCTGGTACGGCCACCTACACCGTGCCCGGCTGGGTGACCTCGGGCCACAAGTTCGATCTTGTCGGGGTCGGCGGTGGTGGCGGTGGTTCCGCGGGTGTGTTCCAAATCGGCGGAAAAGCCGGGTTATGGAATGCTGCACGGCTCGTCTACGGTACCGACACCTCCGCAAGCACCTTCAGCGTCACTGTCGGCGCACCAGGGGCCGGCGCCAATGTGATTCCGGGCAACAACGCGACCGCCGGTACAGCCAGTTCCGTGACCGCCAGCGGCTACGGAACACTCTCGGCAGCAGGTGGCGCCGCGATGGCCAATGCCAGCGTTATCGGTGAATCGCCCGGCAACTACGCATTCAACAACATCGGCTATATCGGTGGTGCTGTCAGCACCATCTACTACACCAACGGCAACCCGCCTGGCGGTGGCGGCATAGGCCTCACCGCGGGCCGTGGTGCGCCCGGGGCGGTATGGATCACCGCTATCGACACCTCTGTCCCGGGGAGCTTGGGGGCGTGGGCGTTTTACGACTCCGCTACGGCTGGACCAACAGCCGGATATGTATCAACCAGCGAGTCAACAACATCGACAACGTATGCCGATCTGACCACCACCAGCGACACGATCACGGTCAACATCGGCGCCAGCGGTTGCGCGCTCGTTTTCATCAGTTCCAAAATGGGACAACCCACTGCGGGCGCCTACGCATTTATGTCTTTCGCTTTGACCGGCGCTAACACCCAATCGGCTGACGACAGCATGTCCATCGGCTACCAGACCGCCAATAACGGTGGCACCTCGTATCAGGGTTCTCCGTTTCTACTGACTGGGCTTGCTTCTGGTGCAACAACATTCAAAGCCAAGTATCGCGTCTCAACCGGTACTGGCACGTTCGCTAATCGGCGTATCGCCGTCATACCTCTCTAGGCGGAAAGGAAGTTACCGCATTGACAGCACCGATACCGGGTTTTGTGCCTGTGACTCCGGCCGTGACCCCAGAATATTGGGCGCTGCGGATTGACGGTACTGCGCAAGGTGCCGCGATCGCTCAAGCAATGCAGGCCGCGTTGGCATTCGGCTATTCCGGCGAAATCAAAATCTACATGGCTAACGAGACCCCTACCTGGCGGTTGCAGATCACCGATACACAGGGTGTGGACCAAATCGCTTATCAGGGCGATTGGATGGTGCTGGCGAACAATGCCTTGTCCTTCTACAAGGACGCTGATTTCACCGAGAAGTTCGCCGTCGAGAGCTAGCGAAGCATCCCGGAATGACGATCACCGTCTACGAGCTCGGCGGCACGCATCGGATCTCCTTTTTCGATCTCGGCGGCACCCCAACACCTGCCACGAGCTACTTCAACCTCGGGCTTAACTCGAATTTCCGCTGGCAATGGGTCGAATACCCAGCTCAGGCTCTACCGATGGGGCCCTCGGTGGCGTCGGGGAAAGCTAACCTCATCTCGGCTATCAACGCCACCCCAGGCCAGTTTGTGCTGCTGGGCACCAGCCAAGGCGCAATCGTCACCTCCCAGGTATACAACGAGATCCGTTTCGGCTCACTGGCTTCACGGCGTTCGGATTTTCTCTACGGCGCAACGTTCGGTAATCCCATGCGGCAACGCGGACACACTTTCCCCGGCTGCCCAGATCCGGGCGGCCACGGCATCTTCGGGACACGCTTGGCCGATACCGAAGAGCTGTGGTGGGATTTCGCTACCCCTGGTGATCCTGCGTGCACCACTGGCGACGATCTGACTGGTCTATGGGCCACAGCCTTGTTCGATGCTGTCTACACCAACTACGACGGTACCGCCGAAACCCTTCTCGAGATGGTCATCGCCCATCCCAACCCTTTGCTGAACGTTCAGCAGATTCTTTCGGTCATCGTCAACTTGTTTTATGGGGTCTTCGCCCCCGATGCGCCGCACCAGTCCTACGGCACTGTCTCACCATTACCGGGGGATACCCGGCCTTCGATGCGGATCGCGCTGGATCACATCAACTCGCTAGCCCCAGAAAGTGCACCGGCTGCCGTTGTGCCGCCATGGTTCACCGGCGCACCGGTTAGCGTGACTGGCTGGTGGCCCATTCTTTACGGCGATTTTTCGTTAACGCTCAGCCCTCAGCTGGGGATGATCGGCGCGGCAAACACTTTCGCGTTAACGCTGACCCCGACCATCGGCGTAGCGGCCAAAAGTAGAAAAGATACTTCGTTCGCGTTGACTGTCGCGCCCGCCGTGGCAGTGACGGGCATGGGAACACCTGGGACATCGACCACGCGGCTCGAGTTTCGATTGACTCCCACCATCGGGGTTATCGCTGCACAATTGAAAACCTTCGGACTGGTATTGAACCCGGCTCTTGGCATGCGCGCCGTTGTTAACTCGGTTGCTTTAACGCTAAACCCCACCTTCACGATGGGTGCTGCACCGAGATGGGCTAGCGCTTTTAGCTGCACGCTCACACCCGCCTTCGGGGCAACAGCTCAATTGCAAACCGGAACCTCCACTGCATCCTTTGGGCTAGCGCTGTACCCCGCTCTGCGGATCACTGCCGCCCCCAACCTCTTTCGCCTAACGTTAACCCCGGTTTTCGCCATCAGCGGCCAACCGAAACACTCTGCGGGATTCGGTCTAGCCTTAGCACCCACGGTCGCGGCGACCACTTCACCGAAGTCGGTGGCCGTATTTGGGCTGACACTCAATCCGGTCATCGGCGCCGGCGGCGCAGCTACTTCAACGGCGTCCTTCGGGTTGCGTTTAGCCCCCCAGCTCGCCATTGCCACATTGCGTTCAACCTTCGCGTTGGCGCTGACCCCGCAGCTAGGCGCGCAAGCTGCCTATGTCGGCTCATTCGGGCTGAACGTAACGCCACAACTTCAAGTAACCGGAGTCGGATCCACCTACTATGACGCGACCGGCACCGGTAACACCTCCACTCCAGCGTCCACCACAGGAAGCCTGTCATGGACACAAGACATAACTGCTGGAGCCAAGGCTCTGATTTTTGTCGCCGTTAACAGCGGCGGAAGCACGGTTACCTTCCCCACCGCGACCTTGGGCGGGGCTGCGCTTACTGAACTGGACCGCGTTTGGGCTAACAATTCCGCTGGCAGCGTTTTGCTGGTGGCCTTCAAGATCGACAACCCGTCATCCGGCACGCAGACGGTAAACATCACAGCCAACGGCTCAGCCACCATCGCCCGCATGGTTGGCAACAGCATGTCCATGCGTAACGCGGGCTCGTTTGGGACAGCAGTCAAAACGTTCGGTCCGGGGTCAAGCTTGTCGGTATCGGCTACAGCCCCGCTCGGCGGCATGGTGGCCGGCTGCCTGGGATGGGGTACGGCCTCCTACACAGGCTACAACCAAACCCAAAAATTCTTTCACAGCAATGTCGCCGTCATTCTCGGCGGTATCGCTGCGGGAACAGGCGCACCCGTCGCGTTCTCGTGCACCGCCTCTAGCTGGTGGAGCGGCATCGCTGTGCCGATCACACCCTGACGATTCACCCCGAATCGCTCATCTTGTACGCGAACAAATTTCGCGTCTTTCACTAACAGAGAAAGGGAAATATCTGTGTCCATACCCAACGCCACCCACGCCGCAGCCTCGGCCGCTATAGCCGCACTCGGCCGCTACATATCCGTACACACCGCCGCCGCAGGAACCACCGGAACCAACGAAGCCACCGGCGGCGGCTACGCCCGCGGCTACACCACCTGGACCCCTGACGGCGCCGGCATCAACGCTGGTTCCACCGTCAACATCCCCGTGGCGTCAGGCACATACGTCGAAGGCGGGGTTTGGTCAGCCTCCACCAGCGGCACCTTCGTGGGCAGCGCCGCCTTCGCCGGCGGAAACGTCGTCGTCTCCGGCAGCGGCGCCTCTATCAATGTCACCCCCAGCATCACCGCCTGACAGGAGTACCGCGTGTACGACATCAAAACTGACCACAACCTGGTTGCCCGCGGTTTCGACGTCATGGAATTAGTCGACCAAGCCGGCACACCCATCGTCACGGGAACCCGCACCGGCAGCGGATCCTGGCTCATCCACGCCGACGGTGTTCCCGACATGCGCACCTCGCATCGCGCTAACGCGATTAACGCCATGATCGACCACGCTCTGGCAGCTTTGGGCGGCACCGGCTACTCCACGCTTGTCCCTCACGAACTAGCCGCCCTGCCGTGACATCGGTGCATGACGACTACCCACGGATTGTCCTGCAAGCGGGCCGTGACCTGGGCATCACACCGCGCGGCATAGTGATTGGATTCGCCACCGTCTATGTCGAATCCAATTGGCTTAACTATGCCAACTCGAAAGTTCCCGCTTCCATGGCTCTTCCGCATGATGCAGTCGGCTCCGACGGCTTCTCGGTTGGTCTGTTCCAGCAGCAGGTTGTGTATGGGAATGGGTGGTGGTGGGGGGACGCCGCAACTTGTATGAACCCCTACAAGTCAGCCCGACTATTTTTCCAACGCCTGGCCCGCTTGGACTACAACAACACCAACAAAAGCCCAGGCTCCTTCGCTCAAACGGTGCAACGGTCCGCCTACCCCGACCGCTATGACAAGCGAATTCGTGAAGCCCAATCTCTCTACAACCGCATCACCGGAGGCACCGTGACGGCACCGAAACCAGATCCGAATCGCCCAGACTTCAACGAATACCCGGTTTGGTCTAACAACAACCAACCTCGTGGCGGCACAAAGATAGACCTGTTCCTCCTGCATACCCAGGAAGGTGGGGGAGGAGATGACGCTGCCGACAATCTTGCGCGATGGTTGGGTGGGGATGTCAACGTCTCTTACCACTACACGATCGGCCAAGCATCCGACGGCGGAGTCACCGTCTGCGATGTTGTAGACACCGACCATGCTTCCTGGTCAGTGCTATCGGCGAACAAGCGATCCATCAACTTATGCTTCGCCGGCAGCCGCGCGAGTTGGACTCGAACACAGTGGCTTTCGCAAAGCAAAGCAATCGATGTCGCTGCCTACCTTGCTGTACAGGACTGTAAAAAATACGACATTGATCGGCGAGTAATTACGCCCCCCTACACCTTGGATCCGCCCGGAATATCTGATCACCGCTACGTCACGCAGCGCCTCAAAGACGGCACCCACACCGATGTCGGCGACAACTTCCCGTGGGATGTGTTCGCTGCCGCTGTCGCCAAATATGCCGGACAGCAACAGTCCGCACCACCTGCATCGCCGCGTGTTGGGCCGAAGCTGGTTGGTCCTGCCGATGAACAAATCGCGCTGCGCTGGAACATGCTCGGCGGCCAAACACTCGTCGAAGCCGTCGCACAAATCCGCGACAAACTCCTAGGCACCAACGACCGAGACAAACAGGGGGTGCGGTGATCACCTGGTTCATCGACAAACTCGTCGAACGCCTGTGCCCACAGCTTGAGGAGCTGGTCCGCGCCGCGGTCAACGAAGCGGTATCTACCGCCGCTGACGAAATGCGGGAAACCCTCGGCGGGGCGGTCGCGGGCTTAGACGCGCTCTCTCAGCAAATCATCGACAACCTGAAAGTGTTTCTCCCCAAGCTCAAGTGGCCACTGTGAACGGCTGCCACGACTTTGCAGCGGCCCGAGACGCCATAACCCGCAACGAAGGGGTATGCCCATGCTGATCCGTTTACCGTTCAAACCATCCCGCGCTGCGCAAGCCGCAACCGCCGTCCTAGCTGCTCTCGGGGCTATCGGCGCTGAACTGCTCTCACCCAAATACGTGGATCTACTACCAGCCGATTGGGCGCACTGGATAGCGACCGGGCTCACCCTCATCGCAGCGCTTGCCGGATTCATCAGATCCGAAGCACCGCTGATTAACCGGCTCGACGAACTGACCAAATGACCGGCTCGTTGCCCCCCGACTGGATCGGCCTTTTCAGCCTAGCTCTGATGGTGATCGGTAACTGGATCGATACCCGCCGCGGTCTTAACCAAACCGTCAAAAAATTATCCGACGACCTCGAGGACCTGAAAACCCTCGTCGTCGATTTAGGGGAAAGGGTGGTCGATATGTCCAGCACAGTCACGGAAATGGACCAACGACTCAAACACCTCGAAAGCATCCTCGGTTAGGCCGGGGAGAGCGAAATGCTGTCAGGGGATCCACCAACGATGCCGCTTCCACTGACCGACCGTATCGCGATCGCGCTCGACCAACTCCGCATCGCCCGCGCTGGCGCAAATCTCGACGAGGAATTCGCTTGGCAACAAACCTTTGACCGGCTGCTTGACGCCTACCCGCGGTGGTGGAGGTGAACGCTAGACAGAAATTCCTCGCCATTTTCCTCGACGTTATCGACTGGGAAATAGCCCACCAACACGATGGCCAACTGCTTTCCCAGGAATGCGACCGCCTGATCGACCGGCACCCTGTCGTAGGGCCCTTATTGATCATCGCCACGGGTGTGGTGATCACCGCGCATCTGGCCAATATCACCCCGTCGCGCTACGACCCCCTCAGCAGCGCATTCTGGGCGCGCATCATTTAATTTGAAGCGATATCGGTGGGAATTTACCGGCATTGCATCCGGTGTAAGCAGTTGTCCGACAACCGAATCGCTTTGTCTCACCTAGGCAGCCCCGACGGTTTCGTCGAGCATGAACCACTAACCCAGGTTCCCGACTCCGAGACCGTCGGGGCTTTTCCCGTTTCCACAAACAACGGCCGCACAATCCGTGACCAATCAGTACTGCCCTGCGCCGCCACGGCAGCCGGTGAGCACCCCACACTAGGCAACGTCACCGGCTGATACTCCCCAAATGCCGCACGCTCATCACCAGCCAGCCAGCGGGCATTTTGCTCATCGGCCTGCGCAGCGAGCAAGGCCCGCTGCTGGCGGCGGGCCCGAAACCAGCGATACAACAGATAAGCGGCACCAGCCCATAGCGCAGCATCGATGAGCCACCACAGAAAATGCATCACAAACGCCACGAACAAGATCGTGGCGATCAGGCCTGCAAAATCGCGACGCATCGTCAGAACCAACCCGGAGGACCGGAAAGAATCCCGACACGATACGCCAGGTAAAGCAGCGTAAACATTGATAGCAGCAACGCCGCCACTGTCCAATAGATCAGAGACGAAAAGACCCACGCATAGGCATACAGGAAAGAGCCACTCACCTGGTCTAGCAGCGCAGAAACATCACTAGACAACGCCGCGGCAGCCGGCGCCAACACACCCACGTTGGCCGCCTCAGCGCTGCCGTAAGACTCGGCGCTTCGGGCGAGGTTTTGCACAAACTGGTTGTGAAACTGCCCAGCTTGGGAGCTCAGAGCGTGAAACTGTTGGCCATGACTAGACAGCAGGCCCGCGATCGCTGTCGACACCTCGTCCGCAGCGGAAGCTGGTATCGCGACGGTTGAACCCTCAGCCACTGCGTGGGCATCGCGGAGTGTTGAACCGATACCGGACAAGTCCGTGGCCGCCACGGCCATAGCTTCTGGTACTGCGATCACCAACGACATCAGAGTGTGCTCTCAGCATCATCTGTTTCCGCTGGGGCCGCCTCGGCGTCCATGGTGATAAAGCGTAGCTCTGGCGTTATCAACGTAGTAGCTGTTTGTCGCCGCGGTCGGTGTTCAAGGCCGTTTGGCGGCTTCGCCGGCTCTGCTGTGTCTAGCCATGCTTTTGAGCAGGCTGGCGTGGCAGTCGTGTAGCGCGGTCGTCGCGGTGCTTTTCATGGCTGGGGCTCGGCTGCTTTCGGATCGTTTTGGGGTAGCGGATGTGGCTGCTTTTCCTATGCATCTGAGAGGCCCTGTTTTGTCCGTAGGCTACAGTGTAGGCTACAGTCTTGGCGCCAAAAATGCTCTGACCAGCGCCCCCGGCACGACTCGAACGTGCGACCTAGGGATTAGAAGGCCCTTGCTCTATCCACCTGAGCTACGGAGGCATGTGCAGGTCAGTGTAGCCAACCGGATGCTTGGTTGGATTCCGCGGCGCGACGCGGCCGAAAATGTGCTTCTTGCCGTGGTTGTTAGCTATGGTGTGATCCTTGACATACGTCTAACACGAGCTGGAAACCAGCCGTTAACAGCAGCGACCGGGTTTCTGGCATCAAGGAGCGGCGTTGCTATGAGGGTGGGAACCAGCGTGACGACGCGGTGTTCGCGGGCGGGAGCCGTAGCACTGCAACAAGGAACGCAACTGGCAGCCGAGTTTCTAGAGACCTACCGGGCCGGTTCGCTGCTGCTACGCGGTTCGCCGTTTGCTCTTGGTTGGGTCGCGGGCTGGCTCACTACAGAGTTTCCTCCGCACGTTCTGACTGGCCATGCGTTGTCCCGGGTGACACCTCCCTGTATCGGCCGAACAGCCGAGAAGTGGGCTGCGCAGCGGGCGGACCGAATCCTTACTACGGCGCTCACCGAATCGCTGGGAGCCGACTATCGCGATCGGGTGTTTCGTCCGATCGGCGAGCAGACGGATCGGACCCGGCCCACCGTATTGCAGGTGGCTGGGTCACGACGCCGCTATGCGGCGCAGACCTCCAACATTGCCTACGGCCCCGGCGGCCGCGGCAATCTGCTGGACGTATGGCGGCATCCGGACCTGTCGGCCGGGTCGCATGCGCCAGTATTGCTGCAGGTTCCGGGCGGGGCATGGTCGATTAACGACAAGCGGGGTCAGGCCTATCCGCTGCTGAACCGAATGGTTGAGCAGGGCTGGATTTGCGTGTCGATTAACTACAGCAAGAGCCCGCGTCATGCGTGGCCAGCGCACATCATCGATGTCAAGAGGGCAATCGCATGGGTTCGGGAAAGCATCGCTGACTACGGCGGTGACCCTGATTTTATCGCCCTTACCGGAGGGTCTGCCGGGGCGCATCTGGCTTCACTTGCCGCACTGACGGCAAACGATCTGCAGCTTCAGCCCGGGTTTGAAAACGCTGACACCACAGTGCAAGCGGCGGCACCGTACTACGGCATCTATGACTTCACCCGAGTTGAGCATATGCATGAAATAGTGCGGCCTTTTCTCGAACAGTTTGTCATGCAAACCCGCTACGAGGACCACCCCGAACTCTTTGCCCAAGCGTCACCGATTTCGCACGTGCATCGCGGCGCTCCACCTTTCTTTGTGTTGCACGGCGAGAAAGACCCACTAGTTCCCAGCACACAGGCGCAGGCTTTCTGCGCTGCGCTGCGTGATTCTGGCGCTGCTACGGTGTGCCATGCTGAGCTGGCTAATGCCCACCATGCCTTTGATGCTTTGGGCACCGTCCGTTCGCACCTGGCCGCTGATGCCGTCGCGGACTTTCTCGGTGTGGTCTACGGGCGTCATCGCCGTGTCGAGGCGGCCACGTTGTCGCGGGCGGCATCCTCGGCGAGCTGAGCTGTTTCAGCCGTGGATTAGCGTGGAATTCTCCCGTGGGCTAGCCCGAGATTTCCCTGGCGACTAGCGTTGTGCTGGCATCGAAATGGGCGTGTTCGGAACGGAAGAAAACGGGAGACTGCAGTGCTGCTGGTTCGCATGACTACTAGCTGGTTTGAGAGGCATCGGATGCTGGCGGGGCCGCAGTGGTGAGTGGGTCCGTTGACGTAGCTGGACTGCCTACCGAGCTGGGTGCGTTTGATTACTTGATGCACCGGGGCGAAGCCAACCCGCGGACTCGCTCCGGGATTATGGCGCTGGAGGTTTTTGACACCACGCCGGAGTGGGATCGGTTTCGGACCCGATTCGAGCATGCTTCCCGGCGAGTGCTGCGCCTACGGCAGAAAGTTGTGGTGCCGACCCTGCCAACGGCACCACCGCGCTGGGTGGTGGATCCCGATTTCAACGTGGATTTTCACGTGCGGCGAATGTGTGTCCCTGAGCCTGGCACGTTGCGTCAAGTATTTGATCTTGCTGAGGTGATTCTGCAATCACCCATGGACATATCTCGGCCCTTATGGACGGCCACGCTGGTGGAAGGTCTTGCCGACGGTAAAGCGGCCGCGTTGTTTCATCTCAGTCATGCGGTCACCGACGGTGTTGGCAGTGTGCAGATGTTCGCCGAGATCTACGACCTGGAACGCAATCCGCCAGCCAAACCGATTCCTGCCGAACCTGTGCCACAAGATCTCTCACCCAATGACCTGATGCGCCAGGGTTTTACCCAGCTGCCCAGTGCCATCGTTGGCGGTGTGGTGAATGCGGTATCAGGGGCGGTGGCCGGGGCTGGGCGGGCAATCCTTGACCCGGCATCGGCCTTTTCGGGGGTCGTCGACTATGCCCGGTCGGGTGCTCGGGTGGTACGCCGGGCCGCCGAGCCGTCACCGCTACTGCGGCGGCGCAGTCTCACCAGCCGCAGTGAAGCGATCGACATTCGACTTCACGATCTGCATCGAGCCGCCAAAGCGGGTGGTGGATCGATTAACGACGCCTATCTTGCTGGCCTTTGCGGTGTATTACGGAGATACCATCAAGCCCTTGGAGTGCCGATTAGTACCTTGCCGATGGCAGTGCCGGTGAATTTGCGGGCGCAAGCCGATCCGGCCGGGGGCAACCGATTTACTGGTGTGAATCTGGCCGCGCCACTTGG
>JAIENC010000078.1 GCA_019751635.1 Mycobacteriaceae bacterium | reverse complement strand
ACACCCACCCGCGAGAAAGAAGCAGCAGGTCAGAAAGCTACACACCGTCAGAATCGCCGAGGATGTCCAAACTCAGGCTGAACAGTGGCAGCAGTGGGCTACGGCCGCCGCTAAGGCGTTGACTCGCAAAAACTGAGCACTGGCCGGAAAAATTCTGACCAGATATCAAGACCGGTGGTGTGAGTGCTGCGACACAATAGCCCGTGACCACACCACCCGCGTCCAGTGAAATGTCAGCAGGATGATGGTGATCCACGCCACGATGAGTCCCACGCCGGGCCCGGGATGACCCGCAACCACGGTTTGCCGCGACCAGACAGCCAATAACCCGGCAACACTAGCCACCGCCGAACCCGCCAGGGCCACCCAGGCCAACGCCCAGCGCCGAGTCAACAATGCCAGCATCGAGAAACCCACCCCGAACACCAGCGCCAGCCAGCCAAAAATCCTTGATGGCAATGACACCGCCGCCGTGGCAGCAGCGTGACTGGTGAACAACACGTCCCACCCCCGCACGCTACCGGTGTGCGGCAAGATAAAAGACCCCAACAGCACAAACACCAAAATGGCAACGACCAGCGCCCGGACTCCAGGATTGATCTCGCGGGCAACCCGGCGTTCTGCCGCGTCGATCTCAGTGCGGTACGCCTCGAATCCCGACGTGTTCGGCTCGTCGTTCACTGACCGCACCCCTGCGGTTCGTCCGAACCGGGAGACCGCCCGATAGCCGGCATCCCCAGCCCAACCTGCTGAGGACGCCGAGCCGCGTGCGCGTCGCTGGCCGGGGTTCGGCGGTGAGTCACGATGCCGGCATCGGCGATGAGATGATGCGGCGCGGCGTCGGTAATCATCGTGCTAATAATGTCGCCGGGGCCCACGCGCTGTTCGCCAGGCGCGAAATGCACTAACCGACCATCCCGCGCACGCCCACTCATGCGCGCCGTGTGAAGGTCTTTACGCCCCTCGCCGGCCGCAACCAGTATTTCGACAGTGCGCCCTACCTGGGCTCGGTTTTCTTCCAAGGAAATCTGTTCCTGCAGTAGTACAAGCCGGTTATAACGTTCTTGGACTACCGCTTTGGGGACCTGGTTGTCGAGTTCAGCTGCTGGTGTGCCGGGCCGCTGGGAATATTGGAAAGTAAACGCACTCGCGAAGCGGGCCCGCCGTACGACGTCAAGAGTCGCGGTGAAGTCTTCTTCGGTCTCCCCGGGGAAGCCCACAATCAAATCGGTTGTGATAGCAGCGTCAGGTATTGCTGCCCGGACCCGGTCGACAATGCCGAGATAACGCTCAGCCCGGTAGGAACGTCGCATCGCCCGCAGCACCTTGTCTGAGCCGGACTGCAGGGGCATGTGCAGCGCCGGGCAGACATTCGGTGTCTGCGCCATCGCCTCGATGACGTCGTCGGTGAATTCGGCCGGGTGCGGAGAGGTGAATCGAACACGCTCCAGCCCGTGGATGTCCCCGCAAGCGCGCAACAACTCGGCGAAAGCACCACGATTGCGGGGCACATCGGGGTCAGCAAAAGAGACTCCGTAGGCGTTGACGTTCTGCCCCAGCAAGGTGATTTCAACCACGCCCTCGGCGACAAGTGACTGCACCTCCGCCACAATCTCCGCCGGACTACGGTCAACCTCTTTGCCTCGCAACGAGGGAACGATGCAAAAAGTGCAGCTATTGTTGCAGCCCACCGAGATGGAAACCCAAGCAGCATAAGCAGATTCGCGGGCCGCCGGCAGGGTAGACGGAAACTCCCGCAGCGCCTCGGCGATTTCCACCTGGGCAACCTTGTTATGCCGCGCTCGTTCAAGCAACGTCGGCAAGGATCCAATGTTGTGGGTACCGAAAACGACATCAACCCATGGCGCTTTACGTAGTACCGTGTCTCGGTCCTTCTGCGCCAAACAGCCGCCCACCGCGATCTGCATCTCCGGGTTGCTTCGCTTACGTTGAGCTAAGTGGCTGAGATTGCCGTACAGCTTGTTATCGGCATTCTCCCGGACCGCACAGGTATTGAAGACCACTACCTGCGCATCGGTGCCGTGGGGCGCCCGCCGATAGCCAGCAGCTTCCAGCAGACCCGCCAACCGCTCAGAATCGTGGACATTCATTTGGCAGCCGTAGGTACGAACCTCGTAGGTCGGCGCGGCCGCCAGCAACGAGTCCGCCGAGTCCCACCTATCGACCAAAGTCACCGGATTATGGTACGGCCATTTCAGCCTAGACCCGTCGCCGCTCCCGCTCAGCGATCAGCTCGGTGCTGACCACTTCATAGGCCAAGGCTTGACCGTAACCGCGACGCACCAGCATTGCCATCAGCCGGCCGATGATCCGAGTGTCGTCATCGAGGGTTCCTCGCCGCAGCTTGGCGCGCACAAGTCTTTCGGCGCAATCCCGCTCGTCAGCCGGATCAATATCGGCTAATGCGGCAGCGATCACCACACTGTCGACGCCTTTAGCGCGCAGTTCAGCCGCCAACACGCGCTTGCCTTTTCCGGCGTTCATCCGCCGAGATCGCACCCATTGTTCGGCGAAGTCACTGTCATCGATCAAACCTACGACCGCCAGCCGATCCAACACCCGGGCCCTAACCTCGTCAGGATAGCCACGCTTGGTGAGCTGACTGTCGAGTTCAACGCGGGTACGCGATCTCGCGGTGAGCAGACGCAGACACAATGCCCGCGCCTGCTCCTCGCGGGGCAGCTCAGAAATCGACGGGGACCGGTAGGGCATTGTCATTGGACAACTCATCGGTGACCACCGCACCAATGCCGAGTTTTTCTTTGATTTTCTTCTCAATCTCGTTGGCCACATCAATGTTGTTGAGCAGGAAGTTGCGGGCATTTTCTTTGCCCTGACCGAGTTGTTCACCTTCATAGGTGAACCAGGAACCCGATTTACGAATGAATCCTTGGTCCACACCCATATCAATCAACGATCCTTCGCGGCTAACACCTTTGCCATAGAGAATGTCAAACTCGGCTTGCTTGAATGGTGGAGCACAATTGTGCACGACAACACCGCCGGCGACGAGGTTGTGGAATTCTTCGACCTCGAGGTCGAACGTTCGCACTTGCCGCGCAGGCAACACGTCGCGAATCACCGAATAGCGGAGTTCTTCTGCCAACACAGCATGCAAAAACTTGTCGTCCAGAGCATCGGCGAGAATCTGCACACGATCTCTACGAAGACGACCGGCACCCAAAACTCGCTTCATTCCGCCACAAGAACTCCCGGCGCCCACACCGATTATTGCCGCGGCTTCTTGTGCGGTCAGACCACGCTCATCAAGGTAATTCAGCACAGCACCAGACATTTCCCGCGCCAGATATATCGCCGACGATCTCCGTCGCCGGCCCTGCATAGCCTCCGGAATCGCCCGGGAAAGAGCTAGCCCGCGCGGCCCCTCGAGAGGAACTGATTCGGCGAATACGGCAATATCTTTCATCCCGTAAAGCTGAACTTCATATGCTGGGCACTGGTCCTGAATCCGGCGCCCGACAATCATCTCTGGTCGATGCTGAACCGCATCGCACTGTCGAACGGTGCTCGTAATACCGAATCGCAGGAGCAGCCAATGAATCTGGTGTGCCAGCTGTGCCGAAGCTGTCACATAGCCCACTCGGAGTGCTGCGGCCCGCTTTCGGCTCATCCAACCAGCACTTTCGAACAAACCGAAGAGCAGATTGGCAATCACATCAGCCGCAATGTCTGGCTTGAAAAACCACTGCGGAATCATCGCCTCCCCCGCAGCTTTGCCGCAGCCCCCGGTCGAAGGCGTATCTCCTCGGTAGCCGTCCCCCAGCAGAGAACCGAGGCGTCGAGCATCCTGCACCGAAATCGGTGCGTTGTCGCCGAATCCAGCAAAACGACGAGGTTGTGCTATCCGGTCTCCGCGACGGAGTTCTCCAGCCTGACGCCAGCCATGCTCGGTGAGCACCTTGTGATCAGGTGTCGCCCACACGGTTGCGCAGCCGGCAATTCGCAGCCCAATCACATCCTGTAGACCCTGATCGAACCAGGACACTACCGGCCGCGGATGCAAGGTCCCTTCTTTGGCCATAGCCACCACATGAATGTCTTTTCGCCGATCAACAACGTCTTCAATACGATGCGTCACACCAGTAACCGGATCGAAGATCCGAGTCCCCTCAGCCAGGCACTTATTTTTGACAACCTTGACTCGCGTGCGGTTCCCCACCGCATCGGTGCCGTCTTTGAGGGTTTCGATCCGACGCACATCCATGCGGACCGAAGCATAGAACTTCAAAGCCTTTCCACCCGTAGTAACTTCGGGAGAACCAAATAACACGCCAACCTTTTCTCGCAGCTGGTTAATGAAGATCGCCGTGGTACCCGAATTATTCAGTGCGCCAGTCATTTTTCGCATCGCTTGACTCATCAGTCGTGCTTGCAGCCCCACGTGGCTATCGCCCATCTCGCCTTCAATTTCCGCACGCGGCACCAACGCAGCCACCGAGTCAACGACCAGGATGTCCAACGCGCCGGACCGAATCAGCGTGTCGGCTATTTCGAGCGCCTGTTCCCCAGTGTCAGGCTGACTCACGAGTAGCGAATCCGTGTCGACGCCGAGTTTCTTGGCGTAATCAGGGTCTAAGGCATGTTCAGCATCAATGAATGCCGCAAGACCACCGGCAGCTTGAGCGTTAGCCACCGCGTGCAATGCCACGGTGGTCTTCCCGGAAGACTCTGGTCCATAGATCTCCACAATGCGACCACGCGGCAGCCCGCCAATGCCTAAGGCAACATCCAGCGCGATAGACCCGGTCGGAATGACCGAAATCGGTTGACGCACCTCGTCGCCGAGACGCATCACCGAGCCTTTGCCATGACTCTTCTCGATCTGAGCTATTGCCAGTTCGAGCGCTTTCTCGCGATCAGGAATTTGCGCCATGTGCCTCTCCTGTATTTCGTGTTCGATGACCGGTAAAGGTCGATTAGTCGTGACGCTAGAGAAGACCACCGACAAGTCGACCACTCCGAACATCATCACAATAACGAACGTGTGTTCGATAGCAAGCCGGCGCGCCGAGCACCGGCGGCCAAGCCGCGACAAGCACCAGATTTTGGGGTTAAGTCACCACTGGTCGTGGGGAATGTCGAAGTCGGCGCACACTGCGCGCCACACCTCTCTGGGCTCCACCCCATCTTCGATCGCCTGCGCGGCAGTCCGTCCACCAAAACCGCTGACCACATGGTCTAACAAGACCGATGATCCGTAGCCAGGACCAAACTGCTGGGCAATCAGCTCGTTGAACTCCGTCAACCGCACATCATCAAACTACCCAGCGCACCTGAGTGCTTGATGACACACCTGCACCGGATCGGCGACCTCCCAGCGACCGACCGCCGCCCGACGAGCGGCTGCGCGGTAACCCGGCGACGCCAGCACCGCGACGACCGCAGCAATCAGCGCGTCAGCGGTTAATGGGCGGACCAACTGCCCACTACCTTGCCGTACCACCCGATTGGCGATCTCCCATTGGTCTCCCCCGCCGGGAACAACCACCAGCGGCACACCCGCCAACAGCGATTTCGCCACCATTCCATGGCCGCCACCACAAATGACCAGATCGGCATGCTTGAGGAGCTCGTCTTGGCGGCCCAACCCAACAACCGCCCAGGGCGGCACCCGAAGGTCAGGACCGGTTAACCGCGACACCACCACTCGCACGTCGTGCGGTAGCCCCCGCCCCGGCACAAGACAGTCCAGAGCCATCTGGGCTAGTCCCTGCGCCCCCGTCAATGCCGTGGAAGGTGCTACCACGATGACCGGACCCGAACCTGTCGGAATGTCCATAACCCGCTCGGTCGGTTCGAAATGCAACGGACCCACCACAACCGCTTCAACTGGCCAGTCCGGGCGGGGTAGTTCAAGATGCGGCAGCGTGGCGATCAACCGCCGCAACGGGCCGGGATCGTCAGCCGGCAAACCAATCTCGCTCCGAGCTGCCGCTCGCTGTCGCAGGCCTTGCCGCCAGGACCGAGCTGTAAGCGCGCGCATCGCGGCGTCTCGCAGTCGGCCAAAGATGCCGGTACCTGGCGCCAGTCCGCTGCCCGGCGGAGGAAGCCCTTTCGAAGGCGCGTACAGCGGGTGGGGGCTGAGTTCGATCCACGGGATCTCCAGCAGCTCAGCAGCCAGGCCACCGCAGACCGTGATCACATCTGAGACCACCAAGTCGGGCTGCAATGCCGCCAGGCGGGTGGTATTAAGCATGGCCATCCGCGCTGCGCGCTGGTGAAGCTTGGCTCCCGCATCGCGATCATCGTCGGTTGCGGTAGGCGCGAGCCCGTCGAGCTCAAGGGCATCGACCCCGACAGCCCGAGCGGATTGAAGCCATTCGGCTCCAGTCAACAGGGTAGGGGTATCCCCCGCAGCCAGAAAACGTTGGCATAGCGCAATGGCGGGAAACGCATGTCCAGGATCTGGCCCGGCAACCACCGCGACACGCATTGCCCTACCCTGCCACAGCCGACTCCGGTGATCGCCAGCGCGGCACAGCCGGGCGCAGCGGGTCACCACCAGATACTCGTGGTGATCGCCAGCGCGGCACAGCCGGGCGCAGCGGGTCACCACCAGATACTCGTGGTGATCGCCAGCGCGGCACAGCCGGGCGCAGCGGGTCACCACCAGATACTTAGTCTGGGATACATGACCCAACCAACGTCAACATCGGTTGACACCATGCACACCGTGGAGTCCTTCTTGCGAGCGCTGCAGGAACAGGATTATGAAACGGCGGATGCGGCGCTGGCCGATGATGTGCTGTATGAAAATGTCGGGTTGCCCACGATCTACGGTCGCAGCGCAACCATGCGATTCTTCCGCCGAATGCACGGACGTATCCGGTTCGAAGTGAAGATTCAGCGAATCGCCGCCAACGGTACAGCCGTGCTCACTGAACGCACTGACGCAGTGATCATCGGTCGGCTGCGGTTGCAGTTCTGGGTCTGTGGCGTATTCGAAGTCCGCGACGGACGTATCACCCTCTGGCGGGATTATTTCGACTTCTACGATATGTTCAAAGCAACAATACGAGGTTTCGCCGCACTGGTGTTGCCGTCTCTCCAGGCGACTTTTTAGCGGCAGTTAGCTGCCCGGGGCGCGGCCGAGTTCATCGAAAGCCCGCGCCCAGCCCAATAACCGATCGGTCGCACCAACAAGTTCGTCCCGGTAACGTTGTTGCGCCACCGACACGCCCGGCGCCGTAACAGCATTCGCCGAAGAGACTAATTGCGCTGCCGCAGTGACCATCTCGTTGTACTGGCGGACGCCGCAACTTAGCTGCCCGGTGAAAGCATTGATAGTGGGCACTAGGTACGGCCCCGACTGCGGGGTGAGTTTCACCGTCCGTTCCATCGACACCACCTCAGCAGCGGTGACCGCCATCGCCGCAGCTGTCCGGTTAGCGGCGTCAGTCAGCTCACGAATTTCTGTAGTCGGCAGTAAGTTTCCCCGCTCCATGACCCCTAACAGCGAGAAGAACCCACGCTCTGAGGTACCCAGGGCAAGCATCGCCGTGCGCGCCGCTGACCCCGTCGGCGGCAGCCGGCGACAACTACCAGGGTTCTGAGCCGGCAACGGCTGCGATCGCAACCAGCGATAGCGAAGCAGCAGTAACGTTGCCGGACCTGCCGACCCCGCGGCAAGAACTCCGGTGATCAGCAGCCCCCATACCGGCGTGCTCCACGTTGCCAGCAAAGTGGTAACAAGCGTCCAGAACAGACAACCGATACCGAATATGAGGCCCCATCGCCGTGCCCGACGTTGACGGCGCACCAGCCGTGCTCGGGGGTCGGCCACAACACCAATTTTCTGCCCCACGAGATCGGAGAGTTCAGCGGCAATCTTGACGGCACGCTGCAGTAACGCTGACCACTGCACGGTATGCACCACCCGCAGACCCGACTCCACCGTGATGTGGTCTACTGCTGGCCGAAAGGTCTTTCAGTGATCTCCCCGGGGGCATCAGAGGTGACGGCCCGGGGCGCAGGGGTGACCTGCCCAGAAGGCCCACCCGCAGACAACGCGCCGCCCCGCATCGAGGCACGAATCTGCTCCAGCCGGGAATGCCCAGCCATCTGCACACTGGCCTGCTCGACCTCACGCATACGCCCTTGCACAGAGTTTTGCGCTAGTTCGGCCGCGCCCACGGCATTGGCGTAGCGACGTTCAATTTTGTCACGAACTTCGTCCAGGCTTGGGGTGGTGCCGGGCGCCGCTATCTCACTGACCGACTGCAGCGATGCACTGACCTGTTCCTGCATTTTGGCCTGCTCGAGATGACTGAGCAGCTTGGTGCGTTCGGCGAACTTTTGTTGAAGCACCATGGCATTTTGTTCGACGGCCTTCTTGGCTTGGATCGCAGCGCTGAGCGCCTGATCATGCAACGCCTTCAGGTCTTCGACGCTCTGTTCAGCGGTCACTAACTGGGCCGCAAAGGCCTCAGCCGCATTGTTGTACTCAATGGCCTTAGCGGAGTCACCCGCAGCACTAGCCTGGTCGGCCAACGTCACGGCTTGACGCACGTTGACCTGAAGTTTTTCGATGTCGGCTAGCTGCCGGTTGAGCCGGATCTCCAGTTGGCGCTGATTACCGATCACCTGCGCCGCCTGTTGAGTAAGCGCTTGATGCTGACGTTGCGCTTCCACAATGGCCTGCTGGATCTGCACTTTGGGATCTGCGTGCTCGTCGATCTTTGCGTTGAACAGTGCCATCAGGTACTTCCACGCTTTGACGAACGGATTAGCCATGAGAAGAAAGTCTAGGCCACTGCCAAAGATGCCACTGGCGCCATCACCACCGCGGGGTTGGCACCCAAGGACGCCGCACTGGCCGGGGTCAGGTGAGCAAGCTCTTCACGCGCCAGCTGTGCGGCCGCATCAATAAGCACCTCCGATAGCGGCACCGCCAATGCGTCGCAGATCGCGTTCAGTAACTCGCTGGAGGCTTCCTTGCGGCCACGCTCGACCTCGGAGAGATATCCCAAACTCACCCGCGCCGAACCGGACACCTCGCGTAGCGTGCGGCCCTGCGAAATCCGGACTCGGCGCAGCGCGTCGCCGAGGACTTCACGAACCAATGACGTCACCGTATTCTCCTTCGCCGAACCGATGAGCCCCCACCCAGAACGCTCAGAGGAAGTAACGCAGCTGCCGCAAAGGTTGGTTCCCGTTCCATTGCGCGATCAGCGGGTTATCCAACGAGCTTCTTTGATCGTGGACGCCACGTAGTCCACCCCGGTTACTACCGTGAGCACGATGGCAGCGGCCATCATGACCGATGCCACTACCGACCACGGGCCCGTCAGCGGTAGCACGAACAACCCTATGGCTACCGCCTGAACAAGGGTTTTAAGTTTGCCGCCCCACGTCGCGGGTATGACGCCGCGGTGCAGCACGGCGAAACGGAGTACGGTGATTCCGATTTCCCGGACCAAGATCAACACGGTGATCCACCACGGCAAATCACCGAGCATCGACAACCCGATGAGCGCGGCGCCGATGAGCGCTTTATCCGCAATAGGGTCAGCGAGCGTACCCAACTCGGTCACCATGCCGTAGTTACGCGCTAACGCACCATCGAGGCGATCGGTGATCACCGCAACCGTAAAGATCACGAACGCTGCTAGACGGCCGGCGATTGCGTGGCCATCGCCGCTGAACAGGGCAAAAAGAAAGATCGGAACAAGCACCAGCCGTAAACCGGTCAATACGTTAGCGAAGTTGATGATGCGAACACGCCTTACGCTGGGACCGGCCTGAGGTTGTCCCGACACGGGCAACAGAATAACGGCTAGCCAGCTGACGTGTATCGCTACCGACTAGTGTGCACCCGTGAGCGGAAGGCCACCGAACGATCACCCGACGGTTCGACGGGCGCGAACCTCCGACGTTTCGGCAATCAAGCATTTAGTGGATATTTACGCTGGAAATATCCTGTTAGAAAAGAATTTGGTCACGCTGTATGAAGCCATTCAAGAATTCTGGGTAGCCGAATACCAGGGCAGTGTGGTGGGCTGCGGGGCCTTGCATGTGCTGTGGTCAGACCTCGGAGAGTTGCGCACGGTGGCCGTGCACCCTGATATGACCGGTCACGGCATCGGCCATGCCATCGTCGGCCGGCTGATCGACGTTGCTCGAGACCTGCAACTACAACGCTTATTTGTGTTGACTTTTGAGACAGAATTCTTCGGTAAACACGGGTTTTTCGAGATCGAGGGAACCCCGGTGACTGCAGAAGTCTTCGAGGAGATGTGCCGCTCCTACGACATGGGAATCGCCGAATTCCTTGACCTGAGTTATGTGAAACCCAACATCTTGGGCAACACTCGGATGCTCTTGATGCTGTGATCAAGCACACGAAAATGGGCCTGCCTGCGACACGCCATGGGCGGCGCTCTGCTACGCCAGCTACTCCTCGTCGCCGGCGCTGTTGACACCTCGGATGCATGCCAACGTGGCGGCCAACTCGTCGGGTTTGATCAACACATCACGCGCTTTGGATCCTTCGCTCGGACCAACGATGCCGCGAGTCTCCATCAAATCCATGAGCCGACCAGCCTTGGCGAAACCGACCCGAAGTTTGCGTTGCAACATCGAGGTGGAGCCGAATTGGCTCG
>JAIENC010000034.1 GCA_019751635.1 Mycobacteriaceae bacterium | reverse complement strand
CCGTCGGCATGGGCGGCGCCGCCGGCCTCGGCGGCAGCACGGGTAGCGCCGGCGCCAACGCTATCGGCGGCAACGGCGGCAACGGCGCCACCGGCGGCAGCGGCGGCGCACTCGGCACACCCGGCTATAACGGAGCCGGTGGACTCGGCGCCGCCGGCGGCACCAACGGCACACCGACGTTGACTAATGCGTCAGTTCCACTGACCATGACGTACTCCGGCATCGTGCCGGTGGTGTATGTCTCCATCAACGGCGGACCGATGGCGCCGGTTCTCGTTGACACCGGATCGACTGGTCTTGTTATTCCCAGTCAATACGTCGGAACTACTGGGCTCGGCAGCTCTATCTATTCGGGCACAGCGGGCTATACCGGAGGGTTGACGTATTCCTACAACACCTACACGACAAGAGTGGATTTCGGAAGTGGCATCGTTACCGCGCCAACCAGCATTGATATCGTGAGTCCGTCGTCCACAACTGCATTTCAGAATTATTTCGCCCCCAGTGGTGCGGTCGGCGTTTTGGGAATTGGACCAAATAACGGATTCCCTGGAACCAGCGCCATAATTCCGGCCTTACCGGGAACCTTGAATCAAGGTGTGCTTATTGATGAATCCCAAGGCGTGCTGGTATTTGGCCCTAATCCGCTTGGCAATGGCCTTTCGGTCACCGGCGCACCGCATACCACCGTAGCGGTACAGATCAACAATGGTCCGCTACTATCCGACGTTTCCGCATCAATCGATTCTGGTGGCGTATACGGGACTATGCCGGCGTCCCTACTCGGCACTGGTCAGACTTCTGGAAGAGTGCCCGCAGGAACCATGATCTCGGTTTACACCAACGATGGCCAAACACTGCTTTACTCCTACACAACTAGCAGCACTAATGGTCCATGGGTCATCTCTAGCGGCGTCATGAATACCGGGTATATCCCCTTCGCGCAACAACCGATATATCTTTCGTATAGCCCGACAGCAAGGGGAACAACAGTCTTGATGTGATGGGCTAACGCTAACCCAATAGGGACGGCACTACCGCGTCAATGAGGTGCGGTCCGGGATCTGTGAAGGCAGCACGTAAAGCATCAACAAACTCTTCACTGGTTGTTGCCTGGCGCGCTGGAACACCCATACCTTCGGCGATTTTGACGAAATCGATTGCTGGACGGGATAAATCGAGCAAGTCCAGGGCTTTGGGCCCAGGCGCCGCACCAGCGCCGACGCGTTGCAGCTCGATACGCAGGATGTCGTAAGCACTGTTGTTGTAGATCACCGTGGTGATATTCAGTTTTTCTCGTGCTTGAGTCCACAACCCCGAAATGGTGTACATCGCCGAGCCATCCGACTGCAAGGACAGCACCGGCCGGTCCGGAGCGCCCACCGCAGCACCGATCGCAGTGGGAATACCGTATCCAATTGCTCCGCCGGTCAGGGTTAACCAATCGTGTCTGGCAGCACCCGCGGTCGCCCGATCCAGAGCTAAACCAGAGGTGTTGGCCTCGTCGACGACGATCACTCCTTCCGGCATCAACGCCGCAACAGCCTGCGCCACTGACACACTCGTCAGAGCACCCGTCGGCAACGGTGGGCGGGATTCAGCCGACAGCGGGGTTTCCACCTCGGAGGCCACCTCCTCAGCCAAGGCCACCAAGGCCTCGGTTACCCCCCGATCCCCCGCCAACACGTGTATCTGACAGCCGTCGGGCACTAGGTCGCTGGGTTTGCCCGGGTACGCGAAGAACGACACCGGTGATTTCGCGCCGGCCAAGATCAGGTGCTTAGCCCCGGCCAGCTGATCAGTAACGCTTTCCGCGAAGTAGGACAATCGCTCAACGGCGGGAACGCCGGCACCGCGTTGAAGCCGGGTCGGGAATGTCTCGCAAAACCAGCGGGCACCTGAAGCTTTGACTATCCTTGCCGCCGCGGCTAATCCAGCACCACGGGTAGCTTCTCCCCCCACCAGAATCACCGTGGGTTCACCCGACCGCAGCACGTGAGCAACCGCATCCACGTCGACCAGCGACGCCGACGCCGACGGCGCAACTGAAACCTCGGCTGACCCACCTTCGGACCACGACACATCGGCCGGCAGGATTAAGGTCGAAATCTGCGACCCACGACAGCTAGCAGCAATAGCCTCGGCGGCGTCAGCCCCAATATCAGCAACGTCAACGGTCCGTCGCAGCCATCCTGACACCGTGCCAGCGAGTGCGTCGATGTCGGATTCCAAAGGGGCATCATATTTTTTGTGGTAGGTGGCATGGTCTCCAACAACGACCACCATCGGCACCTGGGCGCGACGGGCGTTGTGCAGATTCGCCAGGCCGTTGCCAAGACCGGGGCCTAGATGCAGCAATACCGCCGCCGGCCGGCCGGCCATCCGCGCATAGCCGTCGGCTGCGCCAGTAGCTACTCCTTCGAAAAGAGTTAGCACGCCGCGCATCTGCGGCACGGTATCTAGTGCAGCCACGAAATGCATCTCTGAGGTGCCTGGGTTAGCAAAGCACACGTCCACCCCGCCGGCGACCAACGTATTGATCAACGCCTGAGCACCATTCATTGGCGAACTTCCTTTTTCATCCGCTGCACCTGGTCCGCGGGCCGCGACTCGGCGTGTTCTTTGGCCCATCGATAGTCGGGCTTGCCGGCCGGAGAACGCTTGATCTCACCAACGAACCACAGACTACGCGGCACTTTGTAGCCGGCGATCTGACCACGCAGAAATCCATCCAACTCCTCCAGCGAGGGCTGCCGCCCAGGCCGGGCCTGCACAACGACCGCCACATGTTGACCATAATGCGGATCGGGAACACCAACCACCAACGCGTCGAATACATCCGGATGCCCCTTGAGCGCGGCTTCGACTTCTTCTGGGTACACCTTTTCGCCGCCGGTGTTGATCGAGACCGATCCGCGCCCCAGCATGGTCACCGTCCCGTCGGCTTCTACCTGCGCGTAATCACCAGGTATTGCGTAACGAACACCATTGATCACCGTGAAGGTGGCCGCCGACTTCTCTGGATCCTTGTAATAACCGACGGGAACATGCCCGCGTTTGGCGAGCACACCCCGCGTACCGGAACCCGGCTTGACCTGGTTGCCGTGTTCGTCGAGCACCGCCGTCCATTTGTCCAGCATGACTCGCGGACCACCGCCCTGCGCTTGCCCCTTAGCGACGATGCTGGTGCCACCAAAACCGGTTTCCGAGGAACCAATCGAGTCGGTGATAACCCGATGCGGCAGTAGCTCCAGCAGCTTGTCTTTAATGCTCGGCGAGAACAATGCTGCGGTACTGGCCAGCAGGTACAACGACGATAGGTCGTAGGAGCTGTTGACGCTTAACGCATCAAGCAGTGGCCGTGCCATGGCATCACCGGTGAAAAACAGCAAGTTTACTTTGTGCTTTTCCACTGTCTGCCAGACTTTTTCGGCATCGAACTCCGGCGCCAGCACAATAGTTCCACCGGTGAACAGCGCCGTCCAGGTGACGGATTGAGTTGCTCCGTGAATCATTGGCGGGATCGGGAAGCGGACCATCGGCGGTCCGGCAGCTGCCTGTTTGGCTAGGTCGTATTCGTCTTTCACGTATTCACCGGTGGCGAAATCGGTTCCGCCGAACAGCACCCGGTAGACATCTTCGTGCCGCCACATCACCCCTTTGGGGAAGCCTGTGGTGCCACCGGTGTAAAGCAGATAGATGTCGTCGGCGCTACGCTGGCCCCGCTCCCCCAGCAGCGTAGCGAAATCCCGTGCTGGCGAGGCGTGGGCGATCGCGGAACTGAACTCCACACCACCGTATCGCTGGTAGTCATCAGTGCTGCCGTCCTCAATAACGAGGACCGTCTGAACATTGGGGGTGTCCGGTAGCACGTTAGCCACCCGGTCGCAGTAACGGCGTTCATGGACCAGCGCGACCATATCGGAGTTGTCAAATAGGTACCGGAGTTCGCTTTCGACGTATCGGTAGTTGATGTTCACCAGAATGGCGCCCGCCTTGACGGTGCCCAGCATCGCAATCACGATCTCGATACGGTTGCGGGAGTAAAGCCCAACCTTGTCGCCTTTAACGATGCCCCGCCCTATCAGGTAGTGGGCAAAACGGTTGCTTTTCTCCTCTAATTGGGCATAGGTCAGCTGCTCATCACCACAGATCAGAGCAACACGGTCCGGAACTGCGTCAATGGCATGCTCGGCGAGGTCGGCGATATTGAGGGCCACGTCACTCAAATTAGAACGTGTTACCGTTTTTTCCAAGCTTCATCCTGGCTGGAAGGCAAAAACTTATGCGCGACGGGACCGCGACGAACGATCCGACCCAACCCCACGCATTGGTAGCGCAGCGGGGGCACACGCTTATCGTGACCATGAATCGGCCAGCCGCCCGAAACGCATTGAGCAGCGAAATGATGCAGATCATGACGGCGGCCTGGGACCGCGTCGACGCCGACCCGGAGATTCGGTGCGCCGTCCTGACCGGGGCCGGCGGATTTTTTTGCGCAGGCATGGACCTCAAGGCCGCAAACAGTCGCCCACCCGGTGATTCGTTGAAAGACGGCAGCTTTACAAACCCAGCACGGATCGATGCCCTGCTCAAGGGCCGCCGGCTCACTAAACCGTTAATCGCCGCGGTCGAGGGACCCGCGATCGCCGGTGGCACCGAGATCCTGCAGGGCACCGATATCCGGGTTGCCGGTGAAAGCGCGAAGTTCGGTATCTCCGAAGCCAAGTGGAGCCTCTATCCGTTAGGAGGCTCGGCGGTGCGGCTGGTCCGGCAGATCCCGTACACCCTGGCCTGCGATCTACTCCTCACCGGGCGGCATATCAGCGCTGCCGAGGCCAAGCAGATCGGACTGATTGGCTACGTCGTCCCCGACACAACCGCCCTCACCAAGGCACTGGAATTAGCCGAAATGATCTCCGCTAACGGGCCGTTGGCCGTCCAAGCCATCTTGCGGTCTATCCGCGCAACAGAAGGGCTGCCGGAGAACGAGGCTTTTCAGATCGACACGCAGATAGGTGTGCAGGTTTTCCTCTCCGAGGACGCCAAGGAGGGCCCCCGAGCATTCGCCGAGAAACGCCCACCGCAGTTTCGTGGACGCTAGCCCACCGCAGTTTCGTGGACGCCGGCCGCGTCATGGGCAGCTCTTGGCTTTCAGCGTTGCTCACCCGGGTGCGCAACAGCAGCCAGCTCATGGATCTGCTCGACGCTGCCCGCTGATACCACCATCATGGTGACCCCGGCAGCTTCCCAGACGGCAATCTGCTTGCGCACGTAGTCGATATCGCCGACGATGGCCGCGTCTTCGGCGAGTTCGTCCGGGATGACCGCCGCGGCTTCATCTTTACGATTGGCCCGAAACAGCGCGGTGACCTCGTCCACCACTTCTGCGTACCCCATCCGCCGGTAGACGTCGGCGTGAAAGTTGGTGTCTTCAGCGCCCATACCGCCCATGTAGAGCGCCAGGAAAGGCTTGAGGCCAGCGAACACCGCAGCTCGATCGTCGGTGATAACGACCTGCGCGGTAGCGCAGATTTCGAAGTCCGCCCGGCTCCGCCGGGCACCCGGACGGGCAAACCCCTCGTCCAGCCATGCGTTGTACATGTCGGCCAGTCGCGGCGTGTAGAAGATGGGCAGCCAGCCGTCGCAGATCTCGGCAGCCAGCGCGATGTTCTTGGGCCCTTCGGCGCCCAGCATGATCGGGATGTCGGCGCGCAGCGGGTGAGTAATGGGCTTGAGTGCTTTGCCCAGGCCGGTGGTGCCTTCGCCGGTCAAAGGCAGCGGGTAGTGCGGGCCAGCGCTGGTTACTGGTTTTTCCCGGGCCCACACTTGGCGGACGATGTCAATGTATTCACGGGTGCGGGCCAGCGGCTTGGCGAAACGCTGACCGTACCATCCCTCCACCACCTGCGGCCCGGATACGCCCAGGCCGAGGATGTGCCGGCCACCGGACAGGTGGTCAAGTGTGAGTGCGGCCATTGCACACGCGGTGGGGGTACGCGCGGAGAGCTGAATTACCGAGGTGCCCAACCGAACTCGACGCGTCGAGGAACCCCACCAGGCCAGTGGCGTATAGGCGTCTGAACCCCAGGCCTCAGCCGTGAATACCGCGTCAAAGCCAGCGCTTTCGGCCGCGGCCACCAACTCCCCTGCGTTGCTTGGGGGTTGAGCACCCCAGTACCCCAGTTGCAGTCCCAGCTTCATCACTTGTCTCCTTGCCGCGTCCTTGCTTGGATTACGAGAACCTGTTCTACTCGTTGCCGTGACAACTCGTTCAGGCCATGTGGCCTTGACCGATCATCCCGATCCTCCGCTCTCCGCACCGCTAAAACTATCGTTTGACTACACCCGTTCAGTTGGTCCCACGTTAGGTAAGTTTTTCACCGCGCTGCGACAGCGTCGCATCCTGGGGGTGCGCGGAGCCGACGGCCGAGTGCATGTGCCACCCGTCGAATACGATCCCAGCACGTACCAGCCGTTGGATGAGCTGGTGCCGGTGGCCGATGTGGGCACCGTGGTGTCTTGGGCGTGGCAGCCGGAGCCGCTGGAGGGCCAGCCGCTAGATCAGCCGTTTGCGTGGGCCCAGATTGTGCTCGACGGCGCCGACACCCCGCTGGTGCATGCCGTTGCTGCCGGGAGCCCAGCGGCGATCAGCACCGGCGCCCGGGTGCATGTGCGCTGGTCTGATAAACCCGTCGGCGCTATCACCGACATTGCGTATTTCGCCCTCGGCGAGGACGCTGGGGACGCTGAACCGGTGCCGGATCCTGCTGACACTGATGACCCAGTGACCATGGTGGTCACCCCAACTCAGTTGCAGATCCAGCACACTGTCTCCCATGAGGAAAGCCGATATCTGCGGGCGTTGGCTCAGGGCAAGCTGTTAGGGGCGCGCACCGACACGACAAGCAAGCTGTATTTCCCGCCGCATGGTGCCGATCCGGCTACTGGTTTACCAACCACTGAGTTCGTTGAATTGCCGGCTACCGGCATCGTGACCACATTCGCGATCATCAACATTCCGTTCCTGGGGCAGCGGATTACTCCACCTTACGTGGCAGCTTATGTTGTGCTCGACGGCGCCGATATTCCGTTTTTGCACTTGGTTTCCGAAATCGATGCGAATGCGGTCCGGATGGGCATGCGGGTCGAGGCGGTGTGGAAACCCCAAGAAGAGTGGGGTTTTGGCATCGATAACATCGAATATTTTCGGCCCACCGGGCAGCCTGATGCCCCGTACGACACCTACAAACATCATCTGTAAGGGCTGTAATGAGTTTTCGTGAGGTTGCGGTGGTGGGCTTCGCCCATGCCCCGCACGTGCGCCGTACCGATGGCACCACCAACGGTGTGGAAATGTTGATGCCGTGTTTTGCCCAACTCTATGACGAGCTGGGCATCACTAAAGCAGATATCGGCTTTTGGTGTTCAGGTTCTTCGGATTACCTTGCTGGACGAGCTTTTTCGTTTCTTACCGCGATTGACTCGATTGGCGCTGTGCCGCCGATCAACGAATCCCATGTGGAGATGGATGCCGCCTGGGCCGCCTACGAGGCCTACATCAAGCTGTTGACTGGTGAGGTGGATACCGCGTTGGTCTATGGCTTCGGGAAATCTTCGGCCGGGAATCTGCGCCGCATTTTGTCGCGCCAGACCGACCCCTACACGGTTGCCCCGTTGTGGCCTGATTCGGTGTCGTTGGCCGGTTTGCAGGCTCGCCTCGGATTAGACAGCGGTGCATGGTCTTTCGAGCAGATGGCTTCGGTTGCCCATGCGGCGCTGGCGGCTGCCCCGCGGGTGGATCGGGTGCCACCGGCCGAAAGCGTGGAAGAGTTGCTCACCAGGCCGTTTTTCGCTGACCCGCTGCGACGTCACGATATCGCGCCGATCACCGACGGTGCCGCCGCTATTGTGTTGGCAGCCGGTGATCGAGCCCGGGAGCTGCGTGAAATTCCAGCGTGGATAACGGGTTTCGAGCATCGGATTGAGTCATCTGCGTTGGGCGCCCGCGACCTGACCCGGTCGGTGTCGACGGCGGCTTCCGCGGCGGCCGCCACCGGCGGCCAAGTTCAGACGATTGATGTGGCCGAGATTCATGCGCCGTTCAGCCATCAACATCTGATTCTCACCGAGGCGATGCAGCTACCGAAGACGGTGCGGGTGAATCCTTCCGGCGGCCCGCTGACCGCTAATCCGATGTTTGTGGCCGGCCTGGAACGTATCGGGTTTGCTGCACAACATATTTGGGAAGGCACAGCCCAGCGCGTGCTGGCGCACGCCACCAGCGGACCGGTGCTGCAACAAAATTTAGTGGCTGTCATGGATGCCCGGGGAGGACGGAACTGATGGGTAGCTCCGGCCAACTCGCCGCTGTGCTCGGTACTGGTCAGACTAAGTACGTGGCTAAACGTCACGACGTCTCGATGAACGGCATGGTGCGTGAGGCTATCGATAGGGCGCTAGTCGATTCCGGTGTGAGCTTCGCCGAGATCGATGCCGTCGTGGTGGGTAAGGCGCCTGATTTTTTTGAGGGCGTCATGATGCCGGAGCTATGCATGGCGGACGCTATCGGCGCGACCGGCAAACCGCTGATCCGGGTACACACCGCCGGATCAGTGGGAGGATCTACGGGGGTGGTGGCCGCCAGCCTGGTGCAGTCTGGCAAGTTCCGCCGGGTGCTGGCGATGGCGTGGGAGAAGCAGTCCGAGTCCAATGCGATGTGGGCGCTGTCTATTCCGGTGCCTTTTACCAAGCCGGTGGGTGCCGGTGCCGGTGGGTATTTCGCTCCGCATGTGCGGGCCTACATTCGCCGATCCGGTGCGCCGACGCACATTGGTGCCTTGGTGGCGGTCAAGGATCGACGTAACGGCAGCCGTAATCCGTTGGCGCACGTGCAGCAGCCTGACATCACTGTGGAAAAGGTGATGTCCTCGCAGATGCTGTGGGACCCTATTCGTTTCGATGAGACTTGCCCGTCCTCGGATGGCGCTTGCGCGGTGGTTATTGGTGATGAGCATGCTGCCGACACTCGGCTGGCGCAGGACGCCCCGGTGGCGTGGATTCATGCCACCGCTTTGCGTACTGAGCCGCTGGCCTATGCCGGACGGGATCAGGTCAATCCTCGAGCTGGCCGTGACGCGGCTGCGGCGTTGTGGCGGGCGGCCGGCATCATCGACCCGCTAGCGGAGATTGATGCCGCCGAAATTTACGTACCGTTCTCGTGGTTTGAGCCGATGTGGCTGGAAAACCTGGGTTTCGCTGCCGAAGGGGAAGGCTGGAAGCTCACCGAGGCCGGTGAGACCGCGATCGGTGGCCGGTTGCCGGTGAATCCGTCTGGTGGGGTGCTGTCGTCAAATCCGATCGGTGCCTCCGGGCTAATCCGCTTCGCCGAAGCCGCAATCCAGGTGATGGGCAAGGCCGGTGCGCATCAGGTGCCGGGGGCGCGCAAGGCGCTGGGGCACGCTTATGGTGGCGGTTCGCAGTATTTTTCAATGTGGGTGGTCGGCGCCGATAAACCGGGTGCAGGTTTTTAGCAATCCTGTTGTGAATTCACCGCGGTTGATGGTGATCTCCGGACGAGTTTGTTCGAAATAGCGTATACCTTCGCTATTCGTATGCGGTAAGTGAATGGCATTTGCCATGTCTGTGAATACCGAACTGGGCAGACCATGGCGGCGAAGAGAGCGATGATGCGTGGCCGCTCTGCCATGGGGTTGGCAGGGCGGCCACGCACTCGCATCGCGGCTTACCGAGTGGCTATGCGGCTGCCTCCTGGGAAAAGTCAGGCTGCCAGCACAGCGGGGTTCGCCTAGGCGCTGCCGCCGGTGCCACCGAGGCCGCCGGCGCCACCGGCGCCACCGGTGTCACCGGTCGGGGCATTGCCAGGAGTACCTGGATCCCCTGCACCACCCGGGTCAGCTCCGCCGTTGCCGTCGCCGCCCAAGCCACCGTCACCACCGTCGCCGCCGAAGCCACCACCACCACCGCCACTGCCGTTGCCACCAGCGCCGCCGGCACCGCCGTCACCACCGTCGCCACCGGCAAAGCCGGTGGCACCGCTGCCACCCAAGCCACCGGCACCACCGAGACCACCAGCGCCGCCGCTGCTGCCGTTGCCGCCGGCACCACCGAAGCCACCAGCACCACCCGCCGTGCCGGCTTCATTGGTAGCGGTCCCGTCAAAGCCGGCACCACCCTCACCACCAGCGCCGCCGTCACCACCAGCGCCGGTCGTCCCGACCGTGCTACCGATACCAGCAGCGCCACCCGCGCCACCCGCACCACCGTTACCACCGGCACCACCCGCGACTCCGCTCGTACCGGTGGTACCTGTGCCTCCGGCACCACCAAGACCACCGGCGCCACCGTCACCACCGGCACCGGTCGTCCCGGCAACGGTGCCGGCGCCACCAGCGCCACCAGCTCCACCGTCACCACCCACGCCACCGGCACCACCGCCACCACCGAAGGCACCCGTGGTACCCGTACCACCAGCACCACCCAAGCCACCCGCGCCACCGGCGCCACCGTCACCGGTCGCACCCGCCGCACCCGCG
>JAIENC010000218.1 GCA_019751635.1 Mycobacteriaceae bacterium | reverse complement strand
CCGCGGTGCACTGTCGGCTTGGCATGTCATCCTGCAGGCATGAATTCGATGATCTGGGGCCAACCGGCCCGTCATCAACACCGCAATTGGGCCGTTGTTGATGTCGAGACCTCAGGTTTCCAGCCTGGTCAAGCCAGAATCATCAGTCTGGCGGTGCTCGGCCTGGATGCCTCGGGAGCAGTGCAGGAATCTGTCGTTAGCCTGCTTAATCCAGGAGTGGATCCGGGCCCGACCCACGTACATGGACTGACCTCGGCCATGCTCGAAGGTCAGCCGCAGTTCGCCGACATTGTGTGGGATGTGTGCGAGGTGCTGCGTGGCCGCACGCTGGTCGCCCATAACGTGGGGTTCGACTACGCTTTTTTGGCGGCCGAGGCGGAGATCGCTGGCGCGGAGCTTCCCATTGACTCGGTGATGTGCACGGTTGAGCTCGCTCGCCGGCTTCGGCTGGGCACCGATAATCTGCGGCTGGGGACCCTTGCGGCGTATTGGGGTGTGTCGCAGAGTCGGCCGCACGATGCATACGACGACGCGGTGGTGCTGGCCAGTGTGTTGGGGAGAGCGCTCCAGCGAGCCGGTGAACGCGATGTCTGGCTGCCGGTTCGGCCGGTCACCCGGCGACGCTGGCCCAACGGGCGGGTGACGCACGAGGAGTTGCAACCGCTGAAGGCGCTGGCGGCGCGGATTGGGTGCCGGTATCGCAACCCGGGACGCTATCTGCCCGGCCAGCCGTTAATCCAGGGCATGCGGGTGGCGCTGGCGGCTGAGCTGGAGCGGACCCATGACGAGTTGATTGAGCGGATTCTGCACGCTGGATTGGCCTACGCCGATACCGTTGACGGGGAGACCTCTCTGGTGGTGTGCAACCACGCTCATCCCGAGCAGGGCAGAGGCTATCTTGCTGAGCAACTGGGCGTGCCACTGCTCTCCGATGCGCAATTCCTGGATTATCTTGGTGCTGTTGATAGCGGGGAAGGCATTCAGGAGTTCCCCGCGGCGGCTGCCGACGACCAGTTGGCGTTGTTCTGACCGCAGGCGGTAGCAAGCCCGGTTGACTCGCTGCGGGCTATCCAGCGGTGCCGTATATGCCGGCAGTGACTCGCCCCACAAAAATTCGCGGGCATTGGATTTTTCGCTAAAATTTCTTCCTGGGCTAGAGACAATACTTCACGGCGCCGAAAGGGCGAAATTTTGCCGCCTAAAAAGAATGTTAACTTCGCTGATGATAAAGGCTTAGAGCTTACTCAACGGCGTGTAGTTGACCATCCCGAAGATTACGATAGGGGATATCGGCATGGTTACGGGGATCCTCCCGAAGATGATGATCTACTTGATGAGACGTTTTATTTGAATGTGGCAAGAGTTGTCGTCGTATTAGTAGGCGTCCTTTTCGTGGCTCGTTATTTTGCGGGAAATAGAAGTTCGGGTAGTGGATCGGGTGGCGGGACGAAAATGGTTCCGGATGAACCGAATCCGGAAAATGCATTCGCTAAGAGCGGTAGCTATTTTCGGGATATGCATCAAACATTGCAAGAGGCCGCAGATTCCGGGGAAGAATGGACCGGCGGTGCGGCGGACTGTCATACGGGCCAGTGCTCGAGCCTCACGGCTCTCATGGAGCAGTTAGCGGATACCAGTGCGGGCGTGCACGCCACCGTGCAGAGTCAGGGCCGGCAGGTCGAAGAGGGTAGGCAATTTCTCGGAAATACCATGACTGGACTGGAATTGGCTATGCCAGTTGCTAGAACTCTCTATTGGTCCGGCCCGGCTGGCCCGGCGCTTTCGTATCACTATCAGCTGGCGGTAGCGCACCCCGCGGTTTGTTCTAGTGTCGACACGGCAAAGGACACGCATGACGGCGCGCAGAAAAACGCGGAACGCCTTACTGCGGTGGCCCAAAGTTATGATTCATTAACTGACGGACTTTCGACGTTGCATGGTTCCAGCTAATTGCCGGCTAATTCTGCGTGCTACGCAGTAATTTACTCTGGAATTCCCGGATTGGTGTCGTCGCTAAAAGTTAATCGTATTTTGGCGACGGCGTTAATTGCGGCACGCTCGGTTCACCGCTGAGACGACAGCGCGCAGCGATGCCGTGGTAATTGACGGGGCAATGCCGACTCCCCACACCGTCTGGCTGGGGCTTGTCGCGTGATGCCCCATTGCGTCCTGTCGGATGGCGACTGAGGCCTCGACGTAGGCCGCGGCTTGGGCTTCTTCGCCGGCGGACATCGCGTGTTCGGAGTAGTCCGCTACGTGGACATGGATTCCGATGCTGGACAGTGCGTCGACGAACGCTGCGAGCGGGCCGTTGCCGGAGCCTGCGATCTCGGTTGTGACGCCATCCAACTTGACGACGGCGGCGATCTGGGTAATACCGCCATCTTCGTCGGCGGCATCGACCCGCTGTTTTATGCGTTCCAGTGGTCGCACCGGTGCTAGGTATTCTTCAGCGAAGGCGTCCCAAATCTCTTTAGGTGAGACCTCGCCCCCTTCTCCTTCGCTGATTTTCTGGATCACTTGGGAGAACTCGATTTGCAGCCGGCGCGGCAGGACCAGCCCGTGGTCGGCCTTCATGATGTAGGCCACTCCACCTTTACCGGACTGCGAGTTGACCCGGATGACCGCTTCATAGGTGCGGCCGACATCCCGCGGGTCAATTGGCAGATAGGGCACCTGCCACAAGATGCTGTCCACGTCGCTATCGGCTTCGTCGGCCGCGATTTTCATCGCGTCTAGCCCTTTGTTGATGGCGTCCTGATGGCTACCAGAGAAAGCGGTATAGACCAGGTCGCCGCCGTAGGGGTGACGCTCATGGACCGGCAGTTGATTGCAGTACTCGACGGTTCGGCGGATCTCGTCGATGTTCGAGAAATCGATCTGCGGATCTACCCCACGGGAAAACAGGTTAAGTCCCAGCGTCACCAAGCAAACGTTGCCGGTACGTTCACCGTTGCCAAACAGGCACCCTTCGATTCGGTCGGCACCGGCTTGATATCCCAGTTCTGCTGCAGCGACAGCGGTTCCGCGATCGTTGTGCGGATGCAGGCTCAAGATCACCGCGTCCCGGCGGGCTAAATTGCGGCTCATCCACTCGATTGAGTCGGCGTAGACGTTGGGTGTGGTCATCTCGACGGTTGCGGGCAGGTTGACAATGATCGGGTTGTCTGGCGTCGGGTCAATGACAGCGCTGACGGCGTCACATACCTGTTTGGCGTACTCCAACTCGGTGCCGGTGTAGGACTCCGGTGAGTACTCGAACCGCCACCGGGTTTCGGGGTATCTGGCGGCTTCCTGCAAGCATTTCCGGGCGCCGGCAACCGCGATCTCCTGCACTGCGTCTCGATCGGCGCGAAAGACTACCTGGCGCTGCAAGATTGACGTGGAATTGTAAAAATGCACGATCACGTGGGGTGCGCCGGCACACGCCGCAAAGGTACGTTCAATAAGTTCTGGACGGCATTGCGTGAGTACCTGGATGGTGACGTCGTCGGGAATGGCGTTTTGCTCAATGATCTCGCGGACAAAGTCGAAATCGGTCTGGCTAGCGGCGGGGAATCCGACTTCGATCTCCTTGTAGCCCATCCGAACCAGCAAGTCGAACATGCGGCGTTTCCGGGCCGGGGTCATCGGGTCGATCAACGCTTGATTGCCGTCGCGTAGATCTACCGCACACCACATTGGTGCGTTACTGATCACACGATCAGGCCAGGTGCGGTCCGCCAGTCGGATGGGCTCAACTTCCTGGGCGAATGGCTGGTACCGATAAGTCGGCATGGCTGAACCGCGTTGGGGGTTCCAGCCGGGTTGGCCTGGGTTAGCCGGTCCGGCCGGCGTGGTGATACGGCGAATCGAAGTGAAAGCGTCGGGGGTGTCGTCGGACGGGCGAGAAAAGCTGGTCACGGTCATTGCTCCGGGCTGTGAAGGGAAATCTGGAACCGGCGCATCGCAAACAGCCGCGACGGGAAGCCGGTCTGGATCAGACCCCGTCGCGGCGCTCGAGGAGGAGCACCCGCTGCACGGTGTGCAGTCTACCGCTTTTTGGGCTAGACGGTGGTGTTGGGGTCAGCCGGGCCCATTCGATCAATGCCGTATAGGCGGCGTTGTCGTTGCCTTGGCCCACGTATTCTGTTCTCGACCCAAAATTTCTGCGAAAGGCTGGATAGTGGCGCTCGTCGTGCAAAAGTACGGCGGATCTTCGGTAGCCGATGCCGAGCGGATCCGGCGAGTCGCCGAGCGCATCGTCGCGACCAAGACGCAAGGAAACGACGTTGTGGTGGTGGTTTCGGCAATGGGCGACACCACCGATGATCTGTTATCGCTGGCGCAGCAGGTGTGTCCGGAGCCGTCTCCGCGGGAACTGGACATGCTTTTGACCGCCGGCGAACGGATCTCTAATGCGCTGGTAGCAATGGCGATTGAAGCGTTAGGTGCGCACGCTCAGTCGTTCACTGGTTCGCAAGCCGGAGTGATCACTACCGGTACTCACGGTAACGCGAAGATCATCGATGTCACGCCGTCGCGGTTACAGTCAGCGCTTGCTGAGGGAAAAATCGTCTTAGTCGCCGGATTTCAAGGGGTCAGCCAGGGCACCCGGGACGTCACCACACTGGGTCGGGGCGGTTCGGATACCACCGCGGTCGCGTTGGCCGCAGCGCTCGGCGCCGACGTATGCGAGATCTACACCGATGTAGACGGCATTTTCAGTGCAGATCCACGGATCGTGCCCAACGCCCGCCGGCTAGACACGGTCACCTTCGAGGAGATGCTGGAAATGGCGGCATGCGGCGCCAAGGTGTTGATGCTGCGCTGTGTGGAATATGCCCGCCGCTATCACATCCCGGTGCATGTCCGGTCGTCGTATTCGGACAAGCCTGGAACCGTTGTTGTCGGATCAATCAAGGACATTGCCATGGAAGACCCCATCTTGACCGGAGTTGCGCATGACCGCAGCGAGGCAAAGGTGACTGTTGTGGGACTGCCGGACACTCCGGGCTATGCGGCCAAGGTGTTTCGTGCCGTCGCCGATGCCGATGTCAACATCGACATGGTGCTGCAGAACATCTCCAAGGTGGAGAACGGCAAGACCGACATCACCTTCACCTGTTCACGCGATGTTGGGCCGCGGGCGGTCGAGAAGCTGGATTCACTCAAGGACGAGATCGGTTTTACCCAGGTGCTTTACGACGATCGCATTGGCAAGGTGTCGCTGGTGGGTGCTGGTATGCGCAGCCATCCCGGGGTCACCGCCAAGTTCTGCGAGGCGCTGGCCGCGGTGGGGGTCAACATTGAATTGATCTCTACTTCAGAGATTCGGATCTCAGTCTTGTGCCGCGACACTGAGTTAGACAAGGCGGTGGTTGCGCTGCATGAGGCGTTCGGGCTCGGCAGCGACGAGCAAGCCACCGTTTACGCCGGTACAGGCCGCTAAATGGGCCGACCACATGGCTTAGCGATCGGGATTGTTGGCGCTACCGGGCAGGTTGGCCAGGTGATGCGCACCCTGCTCGAAGAACGCGACTTCCCGGCGGCCTCGGTGCGGTTCTTTGCGTCGGCCCGGTCCCAAGGCCGGAAACTGAGTTTCCGCGGCCAGGAGATCGGCGTTGAGGACACCGAGACGGCCGACCCGACAGGATTAGACATTGCCCTGTTCTCCGCTGGCGCCACGGTGTCGCGGGTCCAGGCTCCCCGGTTTGCGGCTGCAGGCGTGACGGTGATCGACAACTCGTCGGCCTGGCGTAAAGACCCAGATGTCCCGCTGGTGGTATCGGAGGTGAACTACCAGCGGGATGCGCACCGCCGGCCTAAGGGCATTATTGCCAACCCAAACTGCACCACCATGGCGGCTATGCCGGTCCTGCATGTGTTGCACGCTGAGGCGCAGCTGGTGCGACTGGTGGTCTCGACGTATCAAGCTGTCTCGGGCAGCGGTCTGGCTGGGGTGGCGGAGTTGGTAGGGCAGGCCCGGGCTGCCGTGGATACCGCCGAGCGGCTGGTGCTTGACGGCGGCGCCTTAGCGTGTGCACCGGCCTTCCCGGAGCCGAAAACCTACGTAGCTCCCATTGCGTTCAATGTTGTTCCACTGGCTGGATCGGTGGTTGACGACGGCTCTGGCGAGACCGACGAGGATCAGAAGTTACGCAACGAAAGCCGTAAAATCCTCGGCATCCCGGACTTGTTGGTCAGTGGTACTTGTGTGCGGGTTCCCGTGCTTACCGGCCATTCGTTGTCGATTAACGCCGAGTTCGCTCGGCCGCTCTCGCCGGAACGGGCTCATCAGCTGCTCGACGGTGCCCCCGGCGTGCGGTTGGTTGATGTGCCGACGCCATTGGCCGCCGCTGGTGCCGACGAGTCATTGGTCGGCCGGATCCGGCGCGACCCCGGGGTCGCAGACGGGCGTGGTTTGGCGCTCTTCCTTTCTAGTGACAACCTGCGCAAAGGGGCGGCGCTCAATACCATCCAGATCGCGGAGTTGTTAGCCGCCGACGGACGGTAGCCAGCATTCATAGCTGGCGCATAGCTAGCGCATAGCTGAGGCTATTGGTTTTCCGGCAGGATTCCAGATATGACTCAAACACCTGACACCTCAACCGAACGATTTGCTCCTGCGCCACCGCCATTTCCTCGCCCGGCAAGGCCGCATAGGTCACCCAAAGTGTTCCAGGTCGCGGCCTGGGTCGCGATTGTGGCGGGGATCGTCTTTGTTGTTGCGGTCGTTTTCTTTAGCGGCTTTTTTCTGGGTAAGCACCAGTGCCACGGCCAATTTCGCCATCACCCCCAAGGGCACGCGGTGCTGGCGCCGCCCGGTCACCATCCGATGGGTGGTCCTGGGGTTTTCCTGCCGGGCGGACCGGGCGGACCGGGCGCGCCAGGTGGACCAGGTGGACCAGGCGCGCCGGGCGGACCAGGTGACGTCGGTGCTCCTGGGCCCGGTAGGCCTGACCAGATGCCGCGCCCTGCCGCGCCACCTGTTGCACCGTAATGAGCTCTAGCCAAGAACCCGGCGCTATTTCTCGGCGCCGGGTTCTTGGCCTGTGCCAGGGCTATGTTGAGACGTTATTGTCCAGGCTATGACTGAAACACCGGTACATCAGCCGGACCATGCGCTACCGCAAGCAAAGTCAAGTCGGCTTTATCAGGTTGCGGCGTGGGTGGTTATCGTCGCTGGCGTTGTCTTTATTCTTGCGGTCATCTTCTGGTCTGGTGTTGCCATGGCGGGGCATCACTGCTATCGACATCACCGGGATATGTATGGAAACTACGGCCCGCCCAGCGTGGCACCGCCCGGGGCCGGGCAATGGTTATTCGTCTTCCCCGGTGGTCCGCCTATGCCGGGGATAAGCCCCGGCATGGGTCCTGGGGCTGGTCCCGGTCCCGGTATGGGGCCCGCTGGGCCAGGGCTAGGGCCAGCGGCCGCCCCTTAACAACTCGTCTGCACATTCCTGGCGTCATCTGGCCGGCTGACCCCGCCTTCTGTTGATGTGGCCTTGTTGGCATGATCGACCCATGAGCATCGACGTTGTTTACACTGCGGAGTCCACAGCGACTGGCGGCGGCCGCGACGGTCACGTGACATCCTCGGATGGCCAGCTTGACCTGGACACTCGGCCACCCAAAGAGATGGGCGGCGCCGGTGGGGCAACAAACCCGGAGCAGCTGTTTTCCGCCGGATACGCCGCCTGCTTTCTGGGGGCATTACGGCTTGTCGCGCGTAACGCCAAAATCAACCTTGATGACGCTACTGCCGTTACCGTCCACGTTGGGTTCGGCAAAGACTCCAACGGCGGGTTCGGGCTTACCGGCACCATCGTTGGCTATCTGCCAGGTTTAGGGCAGGCTCAAGCCGATGACTTGGTGCATCAGGCTCATCAAGTATGTCCCTACTCGAAGGCCACTCGTGGGAACGTGGATATAGCGGTCTCCGCGAAGGTGTAGCGGTGATCCGCGACGTCTGCTGTGTTGGTGCGGCTGGAGGTGCCGCACCGACCACTGCGATGTCGCAGTTAGACCACACCCGCCCCGCGGATGCGGAATTCGCCAGTTCGTCAGCGGCGGCGCACTACATCACTGATAGCTGCCTCGTCGACGCCCCACTGGGTCGAGTTGGTCTGGAGCTCGAAGCACACTGCTACGACCTGGCTGATCCGTATCGCCGACCAGGCTGGGATGAAATCACCGCTGTCATCGGGTCGCTTCCGGCTATGCCCGGTGGCAGCGTGGTCAGTGTTGAGCCAGGTGGTGCGGTCGAGTTATCCGGGCCGCCATTCGCCGGTACGGTGTCTGCCATCGAGGCGATGATCGGTGACCAAGCGGTGCTTCGGGTGGCTTTCGCTCGTGCTGGCTTGGGGCTAGTTCAGCTGGGCGCTGACCCGTTGCGGTCGCCGCTGCGGGTCAACCCCGGTGCGCGATATTGCGCGATGGAACGGTTCTTCGCCGCCGCCGGAACTGGGGTAGCTGGCGCGGCAATGATGACGGCGACCGCATCCATTCAGCTCAATCTTGATGCCGGGCCTCAAGCTGGATGGGCGAGACGAGTGTGGCTGGCGCATGCCTTGGGGCCAACGATGATCGCGATCTTTGCCAATTCGCCACTGCTGGGCGGGGAGTTCTCGGGTTGGATGTCGACTAGGCAACGGCTGTGGAGCCAGCTGGGTTCTGCGCGCTGCGGTCCTATCGTGACAGCCAGTGGGGAAGATCCCGGCGCAGGCTGGGCGCGCTACGCGCTCAAAGCGCCGGTCATGCTGATCCGCAACCCGGATGCGGTGCCGATGACCCGCTTAGTCCCCTTTGCGGACTGGGCCGATGGTCGGGTGCTGCTCGGCGGCCGTCGCCCGACCACCGCTGATCTGGACTACCACCTGACTACGCTGTTCCCGCCGGTGCGGCCGCGCCGATGGCTGGAAATCCGCTATGTGGATAGCGTGCCGGACGCCATCTGGCCGGCGGTGGTGTTCACCTTGACAGCTCTGCTCGACGACGCGGCTGTCGCCGATAGTGCGTCGGAGATCGTTGCACCAGTCGCGACGGCCTGGGGAACCGCGGCGCGAATCGGCCTGGCTGATCAGCGCTTGTATCGTGCCGCCAACCGGTGTGTGGCCCTGGCCGCTGAGCGTGCTCCGGCTGCCCTGACCGACGCGATGCAGCGGTTGATCGAGAACGTCGAACAGGGGCGCTGCCCGGGTGACGACTTTTCCGACCTGGTCTGCACGCAGGGCATCGCGGCGACGGTGACCCGATTGGCGGCGGGAGAGTAGTGGGCCTCAGCGAGCGGTTGGCCGGGGATCTGACCCGGGCGAGGCAGCGCACACTGCGGTTGGTCGAGTTCGACGATGCCGAGCTGTGCCGCCAGTACGACCCGCTGATGAGTCCGTTGGTGTGGGATCTGGCCCACATTGGCCAGCAAGAAGAGCTGTGGTTGCTGCGCGGCGGGGATCCGCAGCGACCGGGGCTCTTGTCGCCGGATGTTGAGGGCCTCTATGACGCCTTTGTGCATCCTCGGGCCAGCCGCATCGATCTTCCGCTGTTATCCCCGGCACGCGCCCGGGCGTATTGCCGGACGGTGCGTGCCGCCGCACTGGATGCGCTTGCTGCCTTGTCGGACGAGAACGACAGCGGCTTCACCTTCGCTATGGTGGCCAGCCACGAAAACCAACACGGCGAAACCATGTTGCAGGCATGGAATCTGCGCTCCGGTGCCCCGTTGCTGGCCGCGACGGGCAGTCTCCCCGCTGGCCGGCCCGACGTGGCCGGAACGTCGGTGTTGGTGCCTGGCGGCCCTTTTGTCTTGGGCGTGGACGCCGTCGAGGAACCCTTCGCGCTGGATAACGAGTGCCCGGCACATCTGGTCGAGGTGCCGGCGTTTCGGATTGGCCGGGTCCCGGTGACTAACGCAGAATGGCAGAACTTTGTTGATGACGGCGGCTACACCCAGTCGCAATGGTGGTCGCCACGCGGCTGGCAACATCGCTGTACTGCCGGGTTAGTCGCGCCGCAGTTCTGGGGCCCTGATGGCACTCGCATCAGATTCGGTTACCGCGAAGACCTGCCCGGCAACGAACCGGTGCAGCATGTCAGCTACTTCGAAGCCGAGGCGTACGCGGCGTGGGCCGGCGCTCGGTTGCCCACCGAGGTGGAATGGGAGAAGGCCTGCGCGTGGGACCCGGTAACCAGTCAACGGCGTCGTTATCCCTGGGGTGATGCGCAGCCGTCCGCCGACCGGGCCAATCTCGGCGGGGTAGCGCTGCGTCCCGCCGCTGTCGGCGCCTACCCGGCCGGAGCTTCGGCGTACGGCGTCGAACAGCTGCTCGGCGATGTCTGGGAATGGACTACCTCACCGTTGCGGCCCTGGCCGGGCTTTGTCTCAATGATTTACCAGCGCTATTCGGAGCCCTTTTTCGACGGCGACTACCGGGTGCTG
>JAIENC010000009.1 GCA_019751635.1 Mycobacteriaceae bacterium | reverse complement strand
CACCAACTCAACGGCCTGCAGAAAAACATCCATGTCATCACCGATATCGGGGTCTACATCCGTGCGCTCACCAGTGGGCTTTGCGGTGGTGACGCCCTCGGTGTATTCGGGTTCCGCTTGTTCTTTGCACGCCAAGACCACCGCTTGGATTTCCTCATCGGTGATATATGCGCCTTGGAGACGGACTGGACGAGATGCCCCCATCGGGAGGAAAAGACCGTCACCCATCCCGATTAGCTTCTCCGCACCGGCTTGATCGAGGATCACTCGGCTATCGGTGAGCGACGACGTTGCGAACGCCAACCGCGACGGCACATTGGTCTTGATTAACCCGGTGACCACATCGACGGAGGGGCGCTGCGTAGCCAGCACCAGGTGGATACCAGCGGCCCGGGCTTTCTGGGTAATCCGCACAATGGCATCCTCGACATCGCGCGGCGCAGTCATCATGAGGTCGGCAAGTTCGTCGACAATTGCCAGCACATAGGGGTAGGGCCGATACTCGCGCTGACTGCCCGGGGGTGCGGTGATGGCACCGGAACGCACCTTGGCATTGAAGTCATCGATGTGACGCACCCGCGACGCTTGCATGTCTTGGTAACGCTGCTCCATCTCCTCGACTAACCACGCCAAGGCCGCTGCCGCCTTTTTCGGTTGGGTAATGATCGGAGTGATCAGATGCGGTATGCCCTCATAAGGCGTCAGTTCCACCATCTTGGGATCGATCAAGATCATCCTGACTTCTTCGGGCGTGGCCCGGGTCAGCAACGACACCAACATGGAGTTGACGAAGCTCGATTTTCCGGATCCAGTAGAGCCGGCAACCAACAAGTGCGGCATTTTCGCCAGGTTGGCCGAGATGAAATCGCCCTCAATGTCCTTACCCAACCCAATAACCAGCGGATGGTGGTCCCTACGGGTGGACGGGGCGGTGAGCACATCAGCTAACCGAACCATTTCGCGGTCAGTGTTGGGAACCTCAATACCCACCGCGGACTTGCCAGGAATCGGCGCCAACATGCGGACGCAATCGGTGGCCGCCGCATACGCGATATTGCGTTGCAGCGCAGTGATTTTCTCCACTTTGACGCCAGGCCCGAGTTCGACCTCATAACGTGTGACGGTCGGTCCGCGAGTGCAACCGGTGACGGCTGCGTCCACTTTGAACTGGTTGAGCACCTCGTTGATAGCTCCGACCAGATGATTGTTGGCGGCGCTGCGTTTCTTCGGCGGATCACCCGGGATCAGCAAACTCAGCGAGGGCAGCGAATACGGACCGTCAATGACCCGATCCAAACCCTGATCTAGGCTCTGGTCGGGTTCTACACGCTCTTTTTTGGGTTGAGCAGACTGGCGCCGCGTTCGGGGAGAAACCTCGGGTTCGGAGATCGCGGGAATGTCCTCGACATCTGCAACCACCGCAACATCGCTGTTCGCATCGCCGTTGTCCTGAAATTCATCTTCTGCCGCAACGTTTTCGACGTCCACGTGGTTGTCGCCACGCCGCGCGTCATCCTCATCGGAATAGTCATTTTCCAGCATTCGAGTGCCGAACATGTCAATCAGAACGCCTGGCGCCTCCCGGATTGTGGTCCCGGTCAGCAAGAGCAACCCAAACAGTGCACCAATGAATAACAGAGGCGCTGCGATCCAGACAGTCAGTCCATCAGACAAAGGCCCGCCCATCGCAAATCCGACGAACCCAGCACCCCGCTGGCGCGCGCCAGGGTTATCCGGCGAACCCGCCCACAGGTGCCACAACCCGAGCACCGAAAAACCGACTAGGGCGATCCCCACCGTTAACCGTGGCCGTACGTCCGGATTGGGCTCGGTACGCATCAGCAGCACCGCGACCGCGGTGATAAGTATCGGCAGCAACCCGACTGCCGAACCGACAAACATACGTAGCGTCGCGTCAACCCACGCACCGACCGGGCCAGCCGAGTGAAACCATGAACTGGCCGCAATGATGACCGCACAAGCAAGCAGGCCCAGCGCCAGGCCGTCGCGGCGATGGCCGGGATCGATGTCACGGGCCCGGCCAACGGACCGGGCTGTCGTACCAAGCCCTCTGGCCAGCATCAACCATGTCGCCCGAGCCGCACGACTACCCACTACTCCGGCGGCAACCAGCGGTGAGCGATTCCGGCGGTGAGCGGATTTTCCTGTCTTACGTCGAGCGGGCGCCGATCGCGCTGGCCGAGTAGCCCGTGCAGCCCGTGAAGCCGTCTTTGAACTGCTATTTCGGGCACGCGAGGAGGCGACAGTCTTGCTAGCCATGACCGCAAGACTAGTCTCGCAATTGCATCATCTGCACCACCTGCAACACTGGTTACCCAGATGTGACCGTTTCCCCCGAAAGCGTGACTCGGTAAGGTCCCCACCATGCCCGTTGTCGCCGTCGCCACCCTGATAGCCAAGCCCGAGTCAATCGAGATCGTCCGCGACATTTTCGTCCGCAGTGTCACCGAGGTGCACAACGAACCCGGCTGCCAGCTGTACGCGCTACACGAATCGGGTAATACCTTTGTCTTCGTCGAGCAATGGGCCAATGCCGAAGCACTCCAGACCCACAGCACTGCAACAGCGATCACCCAGATGATCAAGACGGCCGGCGAACACTTGGCCAGCGCCCCGGACATCAAGATGCTGACCCCGGTTCCTGCCGGAGACCCCGAAAAAGGGCAGCTGCGATGATCAAAGGCGCAGAGCGGGATCGCCCGCTGCACGGAAAAGTTGCGTTCATTACCGGCGCCGCGCGCGGGCTGGGCCGCGCGCACGCGACGCGACTGGCCGCAGACGGCGCCAACATCATTGCCGTCGACATCTGCGACCAGATTGCGACCGTGCCCTACCCGATGGCCTCGCCGGCCGATCTCGCGGTCACAGTGCAGCTGGTTCAAGACACGGGCGCACAAATCGTTGCTTACCAGGCCGACGTCCGGGACCCCGACGCGCTACATGCCGCGGTGCAGGCCGGACTCCAGGAGTTGGGCCGCCTCGACATCGTGGTCGCTAATGCCGGCATCGCCCCCATGCAGACTGGTGACGAGGGCTGGCGCGACGTCATCGACGTCAATCTGACCGGCGTCTACCACACCGTGCAAGCCGTTATACCAACGATGATCGCCCAGGGCACCGGCGGATCGCTGGTATTGATCAGTTCAGTCATGGGGCTAGTCGGTATGGGCAGCAATGACCCGGGATCAATCGGCTACACCGCCGCCAAGCACGGCGTCGTCGGCTTGCTAAAGACATACGCCAATTTGCTTGCTCCCCATAATATTCGGGTCAACTCGGTGCATCCTTGCGGTGTAGACACGCCCATGATCGACAACGAGTTCTTTCGCCAGTGGCAAGCCGCCGCCGAGGCCCAAGGGCAACACAACTTAGGCAACGCACTGCCGGTCGCGCTAATCCAACCCGAAGATGTTGCCAATGCAGTGGCTTGGCTGGTGTCAGACCAGGCCCACTACGTCACCGGGATCACGCTGCCGGTCGATGCCGGCTTCGTGAACAAACGATAGCGGCACTTGGACCCAGTCCGTTCGACCGTCGACCTGGCGCGTAGGACATACGCCGCAGCACCTATCAGACCTCGATGACTGTCGGCACAATCATGGGTTGACGGCGATACGTCTCCCCCACCCATTTCCCGACCGTACGACGCACCGCTTGAGCTATCCGTACTGAATCGGTAACACCTTCGGCAGCAAGGACTTCCAGCTCTTTGCCAACCTTGCGGACAGCAGGTTCTAAAGCCTTGGGATCTTCGGAGAAACCACGCGAATAAAGGTGCGGCGGTGCAGCCGCCAGCCCAGTGCCGCGGCGGACTATCACGGTCACCGCAACAAACCCCTCGGCCAGGATGAGCCGTTCACCCAAAGTGATATCGCCGACATCACCAGTGATCAAACCGTCGACAAACATCTTGCCTACCGTGACCGCTCCGGAGATAGTCGCCTGACCGGCGATCAAGTCCACGCTAACACCGTTCTCGGCCAAGAGAATTGATTCTTGCGGCACCCCGGCGCGGGCGGCCAACTTGGCGTTAGCCCGAAGCATCCGCCACGTGCCATGCACGGGCATCACGTTGCGGGGCCGCACCCCGTTGTAGAGAAATAACAGCTCACCGGCGTAGGCATGCCCGGAAACATGCACTCGGGCTTCAGCATTGGTGACAACACGAGCTCCGATCTTGGAAAGCTCGTCGATCACACCGTAGACCGCTTCCTCGTTGCCGGGGATCAGCGACGACGACAACACAATAAGGTCACCAGAGGTCAACGTTATGCTGCGATGCTCGCCACGTGACATCCGTGACAACGCCGACATCGGCTCACCCTGGGTCCCCGTCGTCACCAACACCACCCGCTCCGGCGGCATGGTCTCGGCGACGGCAATATCGATCAGGTCTTTCGGGGCTACGCGGAGAAAGCCAAGTTCACGAGCGAGGCTCATATTGCGCACCATGGATCGCCCGACGAAGGACACACGCCGACCCAGAGCCACTGCCGCATCGATAATCTGTTGCACCCGGTCCACGTTGGAGGCGAAACACGCCACGATGACTCGGCCTTCGGCTCCTCTGATGAGCCGATGCAACGTCGGCCCTACCTCGCTTTCCGAGGGCCCCACCCCCGGAATCGCCGCGTTGGTGGAGTCGCAGAGAAACAGGTCGACCCCCGCGTCACCCAGCCGCGACATACCGGGCAGATCGGTGGGCCGGCCGTCCAACGGCAATTGGTCAAGCTTGATATCGCCAGTGTGTAAAACGGTTCCCGCACCGGTGTGCACCGCGATGGCCAACGCATCCGGAATGGAATGGTTGACCGCGAAAAACTGACACTCAAACACGCCGTGGGTGCTGCGCTGTCCTGCACTAACCTCGGTGAACACCGGCTTGATCCGATATTCCCGGCATTTGGCGGCAACCAGCGCCAGGGTGAACTTCGAGCCGACGACGGGGATATCGGGTCGCAGCTTGAGCAGAAACGGGATCGCACCAATGTGATCCTCGTGGGCGTGGGTCAACACCAGCGCCTCGACATCGTCGAGCCGATTCTCCAGATGACGCAGATCCGGCAGGATTAAGTCAACACCGGGTTCGTCGTGGGTTGGAAACATCACTCCACAGTCGATGATCAGCAATCGGCCGAGATGCTCAAAAACCGTCATATTGCGGCCGATTTCGCTGATACCGCCAAGTGCAGTTACCCGTAACCCACCAGCTGGCAGTGGGCCTGGCGGCGGAAGCTCTTCGTTCACAGCGCACTCATCGGAGCACAGAAGCCGCACGCATGTCAGCCGCTAGCGCATCGGTCTGCTCGAGCGTGGCAGCCATTTGCGGTAGCCGGGGATCACCGACCTCGACGCCCTGGAGCCGCAAGCCTGCCTTGGACATCGTTACCCCACCAAGACGGCTCATCGCGTCGCATAACGGGCCGACCGCAGTATTGATCTTGCGGGCGGTGGCGATATCACCGGATTGAAAGGCGGACAACAACTCTCGAAGATGACCCGCCGCCAGATGGGAGATCACACTGATAAAACCAATCGCACCCATGGCCAACCAGGGCAGGTTCAGCGCATCATCTCCGGAGTAGTAGGCCAACCCAGTTTCGGCTATCAGCTGAGCACCTTGGTGCAAATCTCCGGTAGCGTCCTTGACCCCAACAATATTGGGATGCAATGCCAACGCCCGAATGGTGTCCGCGGCAATCGACACTACCGAGCGCCCCGGGATGTCATAGAGCAGCACCGGCAGTGCGGTGGCGTCAGCGACGGCGGTGAAATGGGCCAGCAGCCCGCTTTGCGGCGGCTTGGAGTAGTAGGGGGTGACTACCAGGAGGCCATGTGCGCCCTCGGCAGCGCAAGCCTTGGCCAGGCGGACGCTGTGCGCGGTGTCGTAGGTGCCGGCACCGGCGATGATGCGGGCCCGATCCCCCACCGCCTCCAAGACCGTGCACAGCAAGGCGATTTTCTCATCATCGGTAGTGGTGGGTGATTCGCCGGTGGTGCCCGAGACCACCAGCCCGTCACATCCAGCGTCGACGAGGTGGTTAGCCAGCCGCGCCGCGGCGGCAAGATCGAGGGAACCGTCAGGATGCAACGGCGTCACCATCGCGGTCAGCAACGCGCCCAGGCGTGCATGGACGTCGAATCCGACGGTGCTCACGATGCTTAGGGTACCTGGCGCTCATTCGACGCCGCGAACGTGCGTGTCTGTACGCTCGCGGTGCTGGTACGTCATGCTTCGGTGGCAAGCGGGCTGGTCGCGACCTCGGTGCCGTCGGCCAGGGTGGCTATCTCGAAATCGGCAAACGCCGCCGGTGCCACGCCGGCGAGCTGACGCAAGCAGGCAATGGCTAGCCGGCGAATTTCCATGTCAGCATGTTCGCTGGCCCGCATGGCAATGAAATGCCGCCAGGTCCGGTAGTTACCAGTGACCACGATCCGAGTCTCGGTGGCATTCGGCAGCACCGCACGAGCGGCCTGACGGGCTTGCTTGCGGCGCAGGCCGGCATTGGGTTGATCAGCGAACTTAGCTTCCAGCCTGGCTAACAGCTCCGCGTAGGCGGCACGGCCGGCGTCAGCTGCCGAACAAAGAATCTGCTGCAATTCGGGATCATCTTCTAGGCCCGGCGGCACGACAATCTGCGACTCGCGTTCCGGCACGTAACGCTGCGAAAGTTGCGAGTAAGAGAAATGGCGGTGGCGGAGCAGCTCATGTGTGCATGAACGTGAGATGCCGGTGATATAGAACGACACGCTGGCATGCTCCAGCACCGAAAAATGCCCCACGTCGATGATGTGCTTGATATAGCTGGCGTTGGTGGCAGTTTTGGGGTTCGCCTTGGCCCAACTTTGGTAGCACGCTCGGCCGGCGAACTCCACCAGCGCTGGACCGCCCTCGGCATCGGTGCTCCAGGGCACCTCAGGCGGCGCCATGAACTCGGTCTTGGCGATTAATTGCACGCACAACGGAACAGTGTCAGCCATGGCTACCCAACCAGCTGTGTGACGAAGTCGATGAGTTCTTCGACCCGACCAATCAGCGCCGGTTCCAGGTCATTCCAGTCGCGGACCTGTGCACGGATGCGCCGCCATGCAGCGGCGATGTCGGCCTGGTTGGCGTGCGGCCAGCCGAGCGCCGCACATATGCCATGCTTCCATTCCACCTGTCGCGGGATGGTGGGCCAGGCCGTGCGACCCAGCCGCTGCGGCTTCACCGCTTGCCATATATCGACGTAGGGGTGACCGACAATCAACGTGTCCGGACCACCGGGCCCTTGACGCACCGCCTCGGCGATGCGGGCCTCCTTCGACCCCGCCACCAGGTGGTCAACCAGCACCCCGAGCCGACACTGCGGGCCGGGCTGAAATTCAGCGACGATGTCGACCAAGTCATTTATCCCACCCAGGTGCTCGACAACGACGCCCTCGATGCGCAGGTCTTCACCCCAAACTTGAGCGATGAGTTCAGCATCATGGCGACCCTCAACATAAATACGACTCGCGCGAGCAATCCGGGCGCGTGCTCCAGACACTGCGATCGATCCCGACGCCGTTCGCCCACCGGCAGTGGACACCGGGCGGCACGGCGCAGTGAGGATTACCGGCCGACCCTCAAGTAAATATCCGGGGCCCAAGGGAAAGCCGCGAGTGCGGCCATGACGGTCTTCGAGATCAACACGGCCATATTCCACCCGAACCACCGCACCCACGTAACCAGTCTGGGCGTCTTCGACAACCATGCCGAGTTCGACGGGGTGCTCAACCGAGCGGGGCTTACGACGACCTGCAGCAAGAACGTCGCTTCCATAGCGGTCAGTCACGCGGCAATAGTGACACGGATTCGGTCTGTCCGGTCGAACCGGCCGCCCGGGACAGTTCAGTGTCGGTTCAGATTCCGCGGATCGCTGTCCGCAGTGCGCACCGTCAGACCAGCCGGCGATAACTGCGAAACCGATACCGCAGACCCGAACGACTGGTCTGCCATTCCCCGGTAGTGTCGGCCCAGGACTCATCGAGCAGCGGGGCCAGCACATCAGCATCGGCACACGGCAGATCAATATCGACCTCGGTGACCTCGCACCGGTCGGCCCAAGGCAGCGCCAGCGTATAGATCTCTGCGCCGCCAATCACCCACGTTTCCGGTCCGCTGACTGCTTGCTCGATAGTGTTGATAACGTCCGCCCCGACAGCGTGAAAGCGATTTTGCCGAGTGAGGATGACGTTTCGACGACCCGGCAAAGGACGTACCTTCGCCGGCAACGACTCCCACGTCCGCCGGCCCATCACCACCACGTGACCCATCGTGAGATGTTTGAAGCGAGTCTGATCCTCAGGCAGCCGCCAGGGGATACCCCCATCGCGACCAATCACTCCCGAGGTGGACTGAGCCCAAATCAGGCCCACTGTCATACCGCGACCGGAGCCTTGATCGCCGGGTGTGGGCGGTAGTTCTCCACGACGATGTCTTCGTAGACATAATCAAATATTGAATCACGTTGAGCTAAAACAATTTTGGGATATTCCCGGGGCTCGCGTTGGAGTTGTGTACGCACCTGCTCGACGTGGTTATCGTAAATATGACAGTCACCACCGGTCCAGACGAACTCACCAACACCCAGACCAGCCTGGGCTGCCATCATATGGATGAGCAGCGCATAACTGGCAATATTGAACGGCACCCCGAGGAACAGATCCGCACTGCGCTGATAAAGCTGACAACTCAGCTTGCCCTCCGCAACATAGAACTGGAACAACGCATGGCAGGGCGCCAAAGCCATCTGCGGAATGTCGCTAACGTTCCACGCCGACACGATAATTCGGCGCGAATCAGGCTCGGTCCGCAGTAACTCTAGGGCCGCGCTGATCTGGTCTATCCGCTCACCTGTCGGCGTCGGCCACGATCGCCACTGCACTCCATAAATAGGACCGAGATCCCCAGTGGCACTGGCCCATTCATCCCAGATCGTTATTCCATGTTGGTGCAACCACTCGACATTGGAGTCACCTCGCAAGAACCACAACAACTCGTAGGCCACCGATTTGAAATGCACCTTCTTGGTGGTGATTAACGGAAAACCCGCCGCCAGGTCGTAACGTATCTGCTGGCCGAACAGGCTACGCGTTCCGGTGCCGGTACGGTCCGTTTTTGCCGTGCCCCGCTGCAGGACCAGCCGTAGCAGATCCTCATACGGCGTGGCAATCGACACCCAGCCAGCTTAGCGGGTCAGGGATCGAGGATTGAGCGTCACACTGCGCTACGACGTTGGCAGGTGAACTAACTCAGCCAGCCACGCACGATGTCGATAAGGCGTACCCAGGGCCAACTGGTCACTCTTTGCCCGCTTCAAATACAGATGCACCGGATACTCCCAGGTCATTCCAGTACCCCCATGCAGTTGCACGCACTCTTCGGCGACATGGACGGCGACATCACTGCAGAAAGCCTGCGCCATCGCCGCAGCTACGCTGGCGTCTTCGTCGCCGCGCGCGCAGGTATCAGCGGCATACCGGGCCGCCACCGCCGCAGAGCTGACGTCGAGCCACAGATCGGCCAGCCGGTGTTTAATCGCCTGGTAGGAACCGATTGCGCGGCCAAACTGCTTGCGCTGCTTAACATAGTTCAGTGTGGTGTCAAAGCACCATTGCGCAATCCCCAGCTGTTCGGAGGCCAGCAACGCCGCCCCCGTGCGAAGTGCTTGACACAATGCACCAGCTGCTTGATCAGAACCACCGTCGATCCGCACCGATACCGCATGGGAAAACCGCACATCAGCTAGCGGTCTGGTCATGTCCAGCGCCAACACCGGTGAGACCTGAACACCGTCCGCAGTCGGGCGGACGACATGTAGCTCAAGCCCGTGAGGACCCATCGCCGGTACTACCAACACGTCAGCCCCACCGACGTCGGCAACGTTACGCACCTGCCCAACCAACCGGCTCGCCTCAATACTGACACCGCAAACTGGATCGCCAGGCGCCGCCGAGAGCGGAATTGCCAAGGCCGCGGTGGCAGCACCGGAGGCCAACTCCATCAGGATCTCGGTTTCACCGACCGTCAACAAAGCGACGGTGGCCAACACACTGCTGGACAAGAACGGCACTGGCGCCACAGCCCGACCCATCTCTTCCAACACAACAGCAGCTTCCCGAGCGCTCGCACCGGCGCCGTCTAGGGCTTCCGGAATCAGCAGACCCGCCAACCCCAGATCACTGGCCAGCATCTGCCAGACTCCCGAAAAATCTGGTGGCGGAGCATCATACATTTTGGCAACCGATTCCAGCGGGCATCGTTCTGCCAGCAAACGGCGAACGCTTTCCCGTAAGGCTTCCTCGGTGTCGGAGTACAGCAAATTCGCGGTGCGCAACG
>JAIENC010000200.1 GCA_019751635.1 Mycobacteriaceae bacterium | reverse complement strand
AACGGGCGGATCCAGTTTCCGGATACCCTCAGCTTCGCTCGCCACATCGAACGGTGGGCATCGGTGCGTGGGGACAAGGTCATCTACCGGTTCCTGGACTTCTCCACCGAACGTGATGGCGTGGCGCGAGACATTTCCTGGGCGGATTTCTCTGCCCGTAACCGCGCTCTTGCGGCGCGTTTGCAGCAGGTGACTCAGCCGGGTGATCGGGTAGCGATTCTATGCCCGCAGAACCTGGACTACCTGGTTTCTTTCTTCGGCGTGCTGTACTCCGGGCGGATCGCGGTGCCGTTGTTTGACCCAGCCGAACCGGGGCACGTGGGGCGGCTGCATGCGGTGCTTGATGACTGCACCCCGTCTGCTGTTCTCACTACCAGCGACTCCGCCGAAGGTGTCCGCAAGTTTTTCCGCGGCCGCTCAGCTAAGGAACGTCCACGAGTTATCGCCGTTGATGCGGTGCCTCTGGAGGTTGCCTCCACCTGGCAGCCGCCCACGGTTGGGCAAGATTCCATCGCCTACCTGCAGTACACGTCGGGCTCTACCCGCACTCCGACCGGTGTCCAGATCACCAACCTGAATCTGCCGACCAACGTGGTTCAGGTGCTGACCGCGCTGGAAGGCAACGACGGTGACCGCGGCGTCAGCTGGCTGCCGTTCTTTCATGACATGGGTCTGATCACCGTGTTGCTGTCCCCGGTATTCGGCCACTACATGACATTTATGACCCCGGCCGCGTTCGTGCGCCGACCCATCCGTTGGCTGCGCGCCATGGCCCGCCAAGACGACGATCCCGAAGGCGGCGAGGTCTACTCGGTGGCGCCGAACTTTGCGTTCGAGCACGCCGCGCTGCGTGGTGTTCCTAAAGACGGTGAGCTGCCACTAGACCTGAGCAACGTCAAGGGGATCCTCAACGGCAGCGAGCCGGTATCGCCGGCGTCCATGCGCAAGTTCTATGACGCGTTTCGGCCCTACGGTTTGCGGGATACGGCGGTGAAACCGTCCTACGGCCTGGCCGAGGCGACCCTCTTTGTCTCCACCACCCCGATGGATGAACCGCCGAAGGTCATTCACGTCGACCGCGCCGCGCTTGCCGACTACCGGTTTGTCGAGGTTGCTGCCGACGCGCCAAACGCTGTCGCGCAAGTCTCCGCGGGTGTGGTCGGGGTCGGCGAGTGGGCGGCTATCGTCGACGCCGAGAACGCCACTGAGTTGCCGGACGGTCAGATCGGCGAGATCTGGTTGCACGGCAACAACATGGGTGTCGGCTACTGGAACCGTGAAGAAGAAACTACCCAGACCTTCCGGAACATCCTCAAATCGCGGTGCAATCCTTCGCACGCCGAAGGCGCCCCCGATGACGGCATGTGGGTCCGCACTGGTGACTACGGCACCTTCTACAAAGGCAACCTCTACATCACGGGCCGGATCAAGGATTTGGTCATTATCGATGGCCGTAACCACTATCCACAGGACCTGGAGTACTCGGCGCAGGAAGCCAACAAAGCGCTGCGCACCGGGTATGTTGCGGCCTTCTCGGTGCCGGCTAACCAGTTGTCGCCCGCGGTGTTCGACGCCCCGCACGTTGGCCTGAAATACGATCCCGAGGACACCTCCGAGCAGTTGGTTATTGTCGCCGAGCGGGCGGCCGGTACGCATAAGCTCGACACCCAACCCATTGCTGACGACATCCGGGCTGCTATCGCGGTCCGGCACGGGGTGACCGTTCGCGATGTGTTGCTGGTGCAGGCTGGGCTGATTCCACGCACTTCCAGCGGCAAGATTGGCCGCCGAGCTTGCCGCACCTGCTACCTCGACGGCAGCTTGCGTAGCGGTGTTGGCTCCCCGACGATTTTCGCTGCCGAGACGGACTGACCCCAACGATCATGGCTGAGCTAGAGACAGACACCGACGGTGCGGTAGTGCGCGCATCCTCGGCAACCGAGATGACGGTCGCCGAGATGCGGCAGTGGTTGCGTAACTGGGTGGGCAAAGCGACTGGGCAGGCTCCCGACGCGGTGAGTGAGACCACCCCAATGGTGGAACTCGGGTTGTCTTCTCGTGACGCGGTGGCGATGGCCGCCGACATCGAAGACCTCACCGGGGTTACCTTGTCGGTTGCGGTCGCCTTCCAACATCCGACTATCGAATCGTTAGCGACTCGGATCATCGAAGGTGAGCCCGAAACCAGTGCTGTCGACGAGGGCAGTATTGACTGGTCGCGATCTGGACCTGCGGAGCGTGTCGACATCGCGGTGGTGGGCCTGGCTACGCGGTTCCCCGGCGAGATGGATACCCCCGAGCAGATGTGGCAGGCGCTGCTGGAGGGCCGTGATGCGATCACCGACCTGCCCGAGGGGCGTTGGTCGGAATTCCTGACCGAGCCGCGGCTAGCCGCGCGGATCGAAACGGCCCGCACTCGCGGCGGTTACCTCAAAGACATCAAAGGTTTCGACTCGGAGTTCTTTGCGTTGTCGAAGACCGAAGCCGACAACATCGACCCGCAGCAGCGGATGGTGCTCGAGCTGACCTGGGAGGCGCTCGAGCATGCCCGCATTCCACCGTCAAGTTTGCGGGGCGAGTCCGTCGGTGTGTACATCGGCAGCTCCACCAACGATTACAGCTTTTTAGCGGTGTCTGACCCTACGGTCGCCCACCCCTATGCGATCACCGGCACCAGCAGCTCGATTATTGCCAACCGGGTGTCTTACTTCTACGACTTCCACGGGCCTTCGGTCACCATTGACACCGCTTGCTCGAGTTCATTGGTGGCCGTGCACCAGGGCGTGCAGGCGTTGCGCAACGGCGAAGCCGACGTGGCGGTGGCCGGTGGGGTTAATGCGCTGATCACCCCGATGGTGACGTTGGGGTTCGACGAGATCGGGGCCGTGTTGGCCCCTGATGGTCGGATCAAGTCGTTCTCCTCGGATGCCGACGGCTATACCCGCTCAGAGGGCGGCGGCCTGCTGGTACTTAAGCGGGTCGACGACGCGCGCCGGGACGGTGACCAGATCCTGGCCGTGATCGCCGGCAGCGCCGTCAACCATGACGGCAGATCCAACGGCTTGGTCGCGCCCAATCCGGATGCCCAGGCTGACGTGCTGCGGCGGGCCTATAAAGACGCCGGCATCGACCCGCGGACCGTTGACTACATCGAGGCGCATGGCACCGGAACTATCCTCGGTGACCCCATCGAGGCCGAAGCGTTGGGCCGGGTTGTCGGCCACGGGCGTCCCGCTGATCGGCCCGCGTTGTTGGGTGCGGTCAAGACCAACATTGGCCACCTGGAATCGGCGGCGGGTGCGGCAAGTCTGGCCAAGGTGGTGCTGGCGCTACATCATGACAAGCTGCCGCCGTCGATCAACTACGCCGGCCCCAACCCCTACATCGATTTCGCCGCGACGCATCTGAAAGTGGTGGACACGACTAGTGATTGGCCGCGCTACAGCGGCTATGCGCTGGCCGGGGTGTCCAGCTTCGGTTTTGGTGGCGCTAACGCGCATGTGGTGGTGCGTGAGGTGCTGCCACGCGATGTTGTGCGCAAAGATGAGCCGGAAAAACTGGCGGAGCAGTCGGTGGCGGCAGCACCAGAGCCGGCAGCCGCAGCGCTCGAACCATCGGCCGCCCTCGGGGGCGCGAGGTTCGACGAATTCGGCGAGTTCATCGATAGCACCGGGCTCGATTTCGCCGCGGTAGAGCCCGAGTACGAATTGCCGGGGCTGACCGATGAGGCCATCCGACTCAAGGAAGCTGCGCTGGCCGAACTGGCCGTCGAGGAACAACCGGCACCGCTGATCCCGCTGGCGGTATCGGCGTTTTTGACCTCTCGCAAGAAAGCCGCCGCCGCGGAGTTGGCGGACTGGATTGACAGCCCACAAGGCCGGGCCTCGTCCTTAGCCGCGATCGGTCGGTCGCTGTCGCGACGAAACCACGGTCGCTCCCGGGCCGTCGTGCTAGCCCGGGACCACGACGAGGCCAGTAAAGGCCTGCGGGCGGTGGCCGAAGGCAAGCAGCGTCCAGGCGTCTTTAGTGCCGACGGACCGGTGACCAACGGTCCGGTGTGGGTGCTGGCCGGGTTCGGTGCCCAACACCGCAAGATGGGCAAGAGCCTGTACCTACGTAACCAGGTGTTCGCTGAGTGGATCGAGAAGGTCGACGCACTGGTCCAAGATGAACTCGGCTACTCGGTGCTGGAGCTGATCCTGGACGACGCACAGGATTACGGCATCGAAACCACCCAGGTCACCATCTTCGCGATCCAGATCGCGCTAGGTGAACTGCTGCGCCACCACGGCGCCAAGCCCGCCGCGGTGGTGGGCCAATCGCTGGGTGAAGCCGCGTCGGCGTACTTTGCCGGCGGGCTGTCGCTGCCAGATGCCACCCGGACCATCTGCTCTCGGTCGCGCCTGATGGGCGAGGGCGAGTCGATGCTGTTCGGTGAGTACATCCGGCTGATGGCGCTGGTCGAATACTCTGCTGACGAGATCAAGACGGTCTTCAGCGACTTCCCGGACCTGGAGGTGTGCGTCTACGCCGCACCCACGCAGACCGTTATCGGCGGCCCGCCAGAGCAGGTTGATGCGATCATCGCCCGCGCCGAAGCTGAGGGCAAGTTCGCCCGCAAGTTCCAGACCAAAGGCGCCAGCCACACTTCGCAGATGGATCCGCTGCTCGGCGAGCTCACGGCGGAGCTGCAGGGTATTGCGCCGCTAAGCCCGACCTTCGGCATCTTCTCCACGGTGCACGAGGGCAGCTACTTCAAGCCCGGCAGTCCGCCGATCCACGATGTCGACTACTGGAAGAAAGGGCTGCGGCACAGCGTCTACTTCACCCACGGCATCCGCAACGCGGTCGACAGCGGGCACACCACCTTCCTGGAGTTGGCGCCCAACCCGGTGGCGTTGATGCAGGTGGGCCTGACAACCGCGGCCGCCGGTTTGCCTGACGCTCAGCTGATCTCCACGTTGGCCCGTAAACAAGACGACGTTGATTCGATGATCACCGCGATGGCGCAGCTGTATGTCTACGGTCACGACCTTGACATTCGTACACTGTTTACTCCGGCCAGCGGCCCCGCTGACTATGCCAACATTCCGCCAACCCGGTTCCGCCGCAAAGAACACTGGCTTGATGTGCACTTTTCGGCCGACGGATCAACGATCATGCCGGGCGCTCACGTCGCGTTACCGGACGGTCGACATGTGTGGGAGTACGTACCGCGCACGGCAACCGATTTAGCGGCGCTGGTGCGCGCCGCCGCGGCGGCGGTGTTGCCGGATGCCCAATTAACTGCTGCCGAGCAGCGTGCGATACCGGGTGATGACGCCCGGTTGGTCACGACCTTGACCCGGCATCCCGGTGGGGCCGCCATCCAGGTGCACGCCCGTGTGGAGGAGTCCTTCACCCTGGTCTATGACGCGCTCGTGAGTCGTGTCGGCCAGCCAGTCGCAGCACTACCGACGGCGGTAGGCGCCGCCGCGGTGGTGGCCAGCGTGCCGAGCGAGCAGGGCGCCGGGGTGGTGCCCCCAGCCGCTGCGGAAGCTGAAGCGCCGCAGGACAGTCTTACCGCCCGCCAACTCGGCACCGACTTCGCGAAATGGTCGCCGGATTCTGGTGAGACCATCGCAGCACGATTGGGCGGTATCGTCGCCGCGGCGATGGGCTATGAGCCTGAGGACCTGCCGTGGGAGGTGCCGCTGATCGAGCTGGGCCTGGATTCATTGATGGCGGTGCGGATCAAAAACCGTGTCGAATATGACTTCGATCTGCCGCCGATCCAGTTGCAAGCGGTCCGCGATGCCAACCTGTACAACGTGGAGAAGCTGATCGAGTACGCGATCGAGCACCGCGACGAGGTTGAGCAGCTGCACGAATACCAAAAGGCGCAAACCAACGAGCAGATCGCTGAAGAGCTGGCCCAGATATCGGCTCAAACACAGACTCCGCAGCCTGCGCCGCCGTTGGATGCGCCGCTCCCGCCGCCGCCGACTAATCCGGCCGGACCGGCTACCCCGCCTGGTCAGCCCAATCTGGCTGGTGCTGCGGCGGTGCTTAACCAGAAGGCGTTGGCCGAGGCGCTCAATTCCGACGTCCCGCCGCGCGATAACGCCGAGCGGGTGGTGTTCGCCACCTGGGCGGTGGTGACCGGGAAGTCTGCGGGAGGCATTTTCAACCCGCTGCCGACGTTGGATGACGCCACCGCTACCAAGCTGGCGCAACGGCTTGCCCAACGCTCGGAAGGCCCGATCACCGTCGCGGATGTTAAGGCGGCCGCCACCATTGAAGAGCTGGCTGAAAAAGTTCGGGAGTACCTCGAAGCCGGTTTAGTGGACGGCTTCGTCCGCACCCTGCGGGCCCGGCCAGCGGGCTCGGCCCAGGTGCCGGTGTTCGTGTTCCATCCAGCCGGTGGCTCCACGGTGGTGTATGAGCCGCTGCTGCAGCGGCTGCCGGCGGACACCCCGATGTACGGCTTTGAGCGGGTGGAAGGCACCATCGAAGAGCGGGCTGCGGTCTATGTGCCCAAACTGGTTGAACTCCAGGGGGACGGGCCGTATGTCTTAGTCGGCTGGTCCTTGGGTGGGGTGCTGGCCTATGCCTGTGCGATCGGCTTGCAGCAGCTTGGCCACGACGTGGTCTTCGTCGGCCTGATTGATGCAGTGCGGGCGGGTGAGGAGATCCCCCAGACCAAAGAGGAGATTCGTAAGCGGTGGGATCGCTACGCGCGGTTCGCCGAGAAAACGTTCAACGTCAATATCGGCGAGGTGCCGTACGAGCAGCTTGAAGAGCTTGACGACGAAGGTCAGGTTCGGCTGGTTTTGGAAGCCGTCAAGCAGAGTGGTGTGCAGATCCCGGCTGGCATTATCGAGCATCAGCGCACGTCGTATCTGGACAATCGGGCTATCGACACTGTGCAGATCCAGCCCTATGACGGGCACGTCACCTTATACCTGGCCGATCGCTACCACGACGATGCGATTATGTTCGAGCCCAGGTACGCCATCCGTCAGCCGGACGGCGGTTGGGGCGAGTACGTCTCGGAGTTGGAAGTGGTGCCGATTGGTGGTGAACACATCCAGGCCATCGACGAACCGATCATCGCTAAGGTGGGGGCGCATATGAGTGCGGCTTTACACAGGATCGACGCCGAGCAGAAAGCGCGCACGTGACCACAAAAAGCACCGCTGAAAGCCTTGCCGACCTGCGGGCCAAGCTGGAGGTAGCCAAGGAACCCGGTGGGGAGAAGGCTGCTGCCAAGCGGGACAAGAAGGGCATCCCCAGCGCCCGGGCCCGCATTCAAGCGCTGCTGGATCCGGGTAGCTTCCTGGAGATTGGGGCTTTGGCTCGCACGCCGGGTGACCCCAACGCGCTCTACGGCGATGGTGTGGTCACCGGTCATGGCACTATCAACGGTCGACCGGTAGGGGTGTTTTCGCACGACCAGACCGTGTTCGGTGGTTCGGTGGGTGAGATGTTCGGCCGTAAGGTCGCCCATCTGATGGAGTGGTGCGCCAAGGTGGCTTGCCCTATCGTCGGCATCAACGATTCCGGCGGTGCCCGCATCCAGGATGCGGTGACCTCCCTGGCTTGGTACGCCGAGCTGGGCCGTCGTCACGAACTGCTCTCCGGGATCGTGCCGCAGATCTCTATCATCCTCGGAAAATGTGCCGGCGGAGCGGTCTACTCGCCAATCCAGACCGATCTGATCGTGGCGGTGCGGGATCAGGGCTACATGTTTGTCACCGGTCCTGACGTCATCAAAGACGTCACCGGCGAGGACGTCAGCCTCGACGAGCTTGGTGGCGCTGACTGCCAGGCCAGTTACGGCAACATTCATCAGGTGGTCGAGTCCGAGGCCGCGGCATTCGCTTATGTGCGCGACTTCTTGTCATTCCTGCCGCCGAACTGCTTCGACGATCCGCCGATTGTCAATCCGGGCCTGGAGCCAGCGATCACCTCGCACGACCTCGAACTCGACTCTATCGTCCCGGACTCCGACAACATGGCTTACGACATGCACGAGGTTCTGCTGCGGATCTTCGACGACGGTGATTTCCTGGACGTCGCCGCGCAGGCCGGACAGTCCATCATCACCGGCTACGCCCGGGTTGACGGGCGTTCGGTGGGTGTGGTGGCCAATCAGCCGATGCACATGTCTGGTGCGATTGACAATGAAGCTTCCGACAAGGCAGCGCGGTTCATTCGGTTCTGCGATTCGTTCAATATCCCCTTGGTCTTCGTCGTTGACACTCCAGGCTTTTTGCCTGGAGTCCAGCAGGAGAAGGGCGGAATCATCAAGCGCGGCGGGCGGTTCCTGTACGCGGTGGTCGAAGCCGAGGTACCGAAAGTCACGATCACCATCCGCAAGTCATACGGCGGCGCTTACGCAGTGATGGGATCCAAGCAGCTCAGTGCGGACCTGAACTTCGCATGGCCTACCGCGCGCATCGCGGTGATCGGAGCTGATGGGGCTGCGCAGTTGCTGATGAAACGTTTCCCTGACCCCAATGCTCCCGAAGCGCAGGCGATCAAGAAGACGTTTATCGAAAACTACAACCTCAACATCGCGATCCCGTGGATCGCGGCCGAGCGTGGATTCATCGATGCGGTGATCGAGCCGCATGACACTCGGCTGCTGCTACGCAAGTCGTTGCACCTCTTGCGGGACAAGCAGGTCTGGTGGCGGGTAGGTCGCAAGCACGGGCTGACTCCGGTTTAGCCAGCCCAGCTCTAGCGGCGGGTCGCTCTAGGCGGTTGCCCCGGTATTTGGGTGGGCTCTAGGTTTGGCGGCTGAAGGCCGATTACCCTTCCACCAAGTCGGCGTCATGAGTGCCGAGGTCACCGGGATCGCTTTGTCCATGCTCCGGCGCCCCCACTTGCAGACTCGGTCAATAGATGTGACCGATGGGGCCAGATTCACTGGTGACAACGTGGGCTCGAATCGGACGAGGTGATCAGCGTAGGGAATGTTGCGCACCATCTGGAGTTGAATTGCCTGCGCAATGGGGACCAGCCACAGATGCCCAGGCTCCCATCGTGGATGGAAGCAATCAAAAGCCAGATAGCAAGCGTTTCGGGTGCCTATTCGGCCGTCTCGGACGCGCTCCCAGGCCAGCTGTACGGGAACGTTGCTCGCTGTGCCGCCATCGACTATCGCGGAGACATCATTATCGGCGCACAAGGCATCGAGGATCGGCAACATGCGCGGGTCGCTTGTTTCGTGGTGCAGCACACCGGGTATAGCTGAGGAGAAAGATGCCGCATCGACAACATTGACGTCGCAGTCTGGGGTTTCGCTGCTGATCACGATCGGCTTCACCACTCGTACGTCGATGAACGCGGCCACCCGCCACATACGAGCCTGTACCCGCGCGTTGACCGCAAACGGAAAGAGTGGCAGCGACCGTGATTGCAATGCCTGTAGTGCTGCCCGCGCCCGGGGATGGGAGGTGGGTAGCAGCGCCGCATAGGGTTGTTTGCGCACGCCGGCAACCACCACATCGAACGGAATAGCGAGGTCCGACATGCGCATCCGCTCGCCATCGGTACGCGTGAACAGCGTGTCGGCGAATTCGTCGAAGCGCAGCGTGAAAATGCCAGCGAGGCCGTGCCGGCGTTGCCGTCGATCAGGGCCAAGGATGGCGCGATAAGACACCGTCTTTGCCCAGGCAATGTACTCCTCCATGGGCACCGGTAGGGTTCGGGCGACTACGGTGCCGATGATTGACCCGAAAGATGAGCCGATCATGTAGTCGGGCAGCTGGCCGGCTTCCAACAACCGTTGCAGGCCACCGATATAGACGAAACCCGCGCCCCCGCCGCCGCCCAGCACCGTAACGAGTTTTTTGTAGCCAACTTCGGCATCTAGTTCGGCGGCAGAGAAATCATTGCGGTGATTGTCGATCAGCACTTGCCGCTGTTCGTCCTGGTCCTCGGTCAGGCCGGCTAACGCGTCGCGGGCCGCCTTCAACGCGGTGATCTGATCCGGCTCTTCGCGTAGCGGTCCATACAGCGTCCTGGCGACCTTGGATCGCCAAGCCGCAATTTCGGCACCCACTGAGACATCTCCGCGCCCGCGCTGGCCGTCCGGACCTGCCGCGCCTGGCTCGAAATCGGCCAGTTTAGCGAAATTGAGGATGTATCGCAGTTTGCGCAACTGCTCGCCACTCAACACGTCCGGATTAGCGAGGTGGTGCCGGACCAGCCGGTTCTCCATTTTTTGCAGCAACAACGCCGGCTCGGCGGAGAGCAGGTCGGCTGGGTTGAGCGAGTCGACGGAGCCGTCCTCCATCTCCTCGATCAGATCGAGTGCAGCCCCGCGGCGGCCGAGAAGCTTGAATATCCCATCGGGGAAGGGGAGCGGCAT
>JAIENC010000029.1 GCA_019751635.1 Mycobacteriaceae bacterium | reverse complement strand
CTTTCGATTCAGCGTATCCAAATAAAAAAGTGAGGTTAGCCGAAAATTGATTCGCCTGCGCTAGTGGGGTAGCTCAGCAGCAAGCGGGTGTGGCGAAGTTAGACCTTGGCAATCACGTTTTCGGCAAACATCTCCAAATTCCGGATCTTATTGTCCAGCGACTCGGTATCTGGCCCCACAGCGTAGGGGATGCGAAATCCCACGATGACGTCGGTGACACCGCGATCGGCAAGTCGTTTAACGCCGTCGACGGTGAATCCATCGACGGAGATGACATGGATCTCGAACGGGCCGGTTCTGCCTTCCTCGTCCCGATAGTTCTTGAGCGTGGTGATGAGTCGGCTCAGTTCGTCGGCGTCGCTGCCGCCGTGCATCCAGCCATCCGCTCGGGCGGCGCGTCGCAGAGCTGCATCGGCGTGCCCGCCGACCAGAATGGGGATCGGTTGGGTAGGGGCCGGGGTCATCTTGGTCTTCGGGATGTCGTAGAACTCGCCGTGGAACTCGAAGTAATCGCCGCTGGTAAGACCTCTGACGATCTCGATGCATTCGTCCATGCGTTTGCCGCGCTTGGCAAACGGGAGACCCATGAGCTGATAGTCCTCTGGCCACGGGCTGGTACCCACGCCAAGCCCAACCCGATTGCCGATCAAAGCAGCCAATGAACCAACTTGCTTAGCCACCAATGCTGGCGGTCGAATAGGCAGTTTGAGGACAAAGAAATTGAACCGGAGCGTTGCGGTTACCGCGCCCAACGCCGCAGTCAAGACAAACGTCTCGATAAACGGCTTGCCGTCCAGAAATTCGCGACTGCCATCCGCGGTGTAGGGATAGGTCGATTCCGATTCGAACGGATAGGCAAGGCTGTCGGGGATTGTCATGGCGCTGTAGCCCGCCGCTTCGGCCGCCTTTGCCAAAGGGATGTAGAACGTGGGATCGGTCATTGCTTCGGCGTAGCAGAATCGCACGTCGCTCCTTCCGTCAAGTGATAACGGGAATCTGTGGCCTGGCCATCGTCCAGATCGTTTGTCGTTGTCGGACAACAGGGATCGTGGTTGTTGCTCCGGGGTTTTTGCTCATGACCGCAGGTTCGAATGCGAACAGCCTAGCTGGACTGTCCGGTAGCGGGCGGCGTTCAGTTTCATTGAGCAGGACTGGGGATCACCATCACGCCATGGTGGAAGTGAGCCGGAAAGGTGGTACGCCCACTCCAGTCACCGAGCGGGTGCCCCACGGCGTTTGTTCTGCGATACGTGCAGCCGCACTATGTTGGTCGATCGTCAGCTGCACGGCCCGTGATTGTTTTACCGTCTCATCGGTTAGTGAATCGAAAATGGTTCCTTGCCAATGGTATTGGCCATCTATGGGGTCTATGTGGCCGCTAAGTCGGACGCGTACAGGATGGTGGTGGTCAGCGACGGTCAGCGTCGCCGGGCCATCGTAAATTTCGTCGGGCATGCTGGCGGGAGATACTAAGTCAAACGCTGATTCAAGCTTCAGCGCTGGCGCCTGGGTGTGGTAGGCGCGTTCGTTGTAAACCTGTTGGCTACTGTGGCGCACCTGAATTCGCGTGCTAGCGTGGCGCCGCATCAGCTGCAGGCATTCGATGATGTCGCGGATCTGTACTGCGAGATCGCAGCTATCAGGACCGGTGGTGAAGAAATAATTCGGGAAACCGTGCACGGCGATACCGCGGTAGGGTTCCATGCTTTGACGCCACGCTTGTCGCATAGTGACACCGTTGGTGCCCACGAGTGTGTCATCGCCGACGTGCTCGGCCAGGGTTAGTCCGGTGCCGTAGATGATGGCATCGACGCGGTAATCCTGGTGGCGGCTACCGGTATTGGTGCGGATGCCCGAAGTGGTAATGGCCTGGATCGGTGCGGTTACTGTGTGGGGACTTGGTTTTGGCGACGCGGTTGATCTTCTCGGTAATCGGCGACGAAGCCAGCGCGCCAGTCGGGTAGTTGGATGCGGCAGTTCAGAAACAAACCGCCGCGGCGGGTAGGCGAAGACAGTTACTGATGCCGCTGACTCGAGCAGCCGGCCCAGGCGGCGTCCTGAGATGGCGTCAGCGCCAATGACGCCGATGTGCTTACCGGTGGGATCGAAATCGACGGAGGGGCTGGCGGCGTGAAACGTAACACCGCGATAATCGTTGCACCCAAACAGATTTGGTGTCCATGGGGTGTAAAGGGACTGATCGCAGGCGATGACACAGTTCGCCCGCCACAGTTCGCCGGCGCCGGTTTTTAATGTCCAGGTATCGGTATCTTCATCGAAGACTGAGCTAATGACCTCCTGGCCCAGCCGCAGATGCGGGTCCAGCTGGGCAGTGGCGAGGTGGTGCTCTTTCTCCACGACGACAAAGTCGGTGATACCGGAGTTCACCAGATGGATGGCGGCAGACTGGCCGGTGGAACCCGCACCGACGATGATGATCTGATGGCGGCCGGAAATCACAGGAAACCGCAGCGCTTCCATTGACGCCGGGCGATTGGCCCCATTAAGCCCACCTCGGTCAGAAATGCCCCCAGCGAAGCAAAGCCGGACACCAGAATCGCGTGACGATGGGGGCTGGTGCGTGCGATCATGCGGGCTTGCTGCGGATCCAGGCCGCTTCGGGCATAAGGGATTGGGCTGCTCAGCAGGTAGCGGAACAACAGCCCACCAAGTCCGTTGGCGTTGGCCAGGAACCATCGACGTGACCGGGAGATCGTGGGTACGCCTCTGCGCAGGCTGTCGCGGGCGAACTGAATATGCCGGGCCTCTTCGGTGACATGGATCCGCATCAGCCGTTTAACCATGGGCTGCAACTCTGGGTCATCCATCATTTGACGTTGTAACGCGTCGAAAATTTCCTCACCGATTAGCGCGGCTACCCACAAGCCGGGGCCACGGAAAAACACCACCGGAAAAGCGTTGATGAGTTTTCGCTGCAATCGTCGTGGGCGCACCGGCTTGGCGCCGATACGTTCGATGGCTTTGCCGAACATCACCATGTGCCGGGTCTCGTCGCCCAGCTCGGTGAGGGCGTACAGCGAGGCTGGTGTGGTTGGGTCGTCATGCATCAGCGCGCGCATCAATGCCTGGTTGAGAATGTTCTCGAACCAGATACCCGCCGACATGGTGTTAGCCAGTTCTTGGCGCGACAGCTCGATCTGTTGCTCGCGAGTCATCTGATCCCACATCGGTGTGCCATAGAGTGAGACCAATTTAGGCGGCAGGTAGAACTTGTCCGGATCTAGCGGGGCATCCCAGTCGATGTCGACAACGGGTGCATAGGATTTCTTGACCGAGCCTTTCAGCAGCCGCTCGGCGATCTCGTCGCGACTCGGTGTGGCCGGCTTCATTGCAATAGCCATCTCTGACATCCCTTCATTGATGCCTGTACTGCGACGGTAAGAAGGACGTCGAGAGTTGTCAATACCCGCGGTACTGGGTACTTGAGGTAACGTTTGCGCACGGGAGGATGGCATGGCGCGTCGGCATATTCACGTCATTGGTATTGGCGCCGGCGACCCCGGATATCTGACCGTCCAAGCGATTGAAGCGCTCAACGACACCCAGGTGTTTTTTGCCATGGACAAAGGTGACGCTAAAGCCGATCTTTTGGCGCTGCGGCGCATGATCTGCGCCCGATTCATCCGTGCACCCGGCTACCGATTTGTTGAACTTCCTGACCCGCGGCGGTCCACTAGCGCCAACTACTGGTCAGGGGTCGCGGACTGGCATGCCGAGCGCGCCAAGCTCTGGGCGAAGGCTATCGAGACCGAACTTAGCCCTGACGGCGTGGGTGCCTTTTTGGCCTGGGGCGACCCGTCGCTCTACGACAGCACGCTGCGGATTCTCGATACCGTGACTAACCAAGCCGCCGAGCCCCCAATAAGCTACGACGTCATTCCGGGGATCACGGCTGTGCAGGCGCTGACCGCCCGACATCGCATCCCCCTTAACGAAGTGGGCGAACCTGTTCTTCTCACCACCGGGCGGCAGTTGCGTGCCCAGGGTTTTTCCGGTTCGACGGTTGTTCTGCTCGATGCCGAGTGCTCGTTTCGGTTGTGTCCTCCCGATACCCGCATCTGGTGGGGTGCGTATCTCGGTACCGCAGACGAGCTGCTGATGGCGGGCACCGTTGGTGAGGTGGGGGAGCGGATTGCCGCGATGCGGGACCAAGCTCGTGCCTGCCACGGCTGGATCATGGATACCTATCTTTTGCGGGAGCCGACGAACGGTAACCATCAGGCACACTAAACGATGTGCCCGAACTTCCCGAGGTGCAAGCACTAGTTGACCAGCTGCGTCGCGAGGCGGTCGGTAGCACGGTAGGCCGGGTCGATGTCGCGGCGTGGTCGGTGCTGAAAACTGTTGATCCGCCGATCAACGCAGTGCACGGCCAACCGGTTGTTGGTGCCGATCGATGGGGCAAATACCTCGGGCTACATGTGGGCGCGCTGTTTTTCATTGCACATCTCTCACGTGCCGGCTGGTTGCGCTGGTCAGACCAGCTGCCCGCCACTGCACTGCGACCTGGCAAAGGGCCGATCGCGCTGCGCGTTCATCTCGGCGTTCCCGGTGCAGCCCCCGGTTTTGACCTCACCGAGGCAGGTACCCAGAAGCGGCTGGCGGTGTGGCTGGTTGCTGATCCCACGCGGGTGCCAGGCATTTCCACCCTTGGCCCAGACGCCCTCGCGGTGAGCGCCGATGAGCTGGCCCGGTTGCTGGCCGAACACCCCAATCGCATCAAGACCGTCCTGACCGATCAGAAAGTGCTCGCCGGTATCGGCAACGCATACAGCGACGAGATCTTGCACGCTGCCCAGCTCTCCCCGTTTGCTGTTGCGGCCAAACTATCTGCAAACCAGGTCGACAACCTGCACCACGCGATGGTCACGGTGCTCACTGATGCCCTGCAACGCTGCGTTGGACACCAGGCCGCCGCGTTGAAAGGGGAGAAGCGTTCGGGGTTGCGGGTGCACGGACGTGCGGGGTTGCCGTGTCCGGTCTGTGGCGACACCGTAGGTGAAGTGTGCTTTGCCGACAAGTCTTTTCAGTACTGCCCGACCTGCCAGACCGGCGGCAAACTGCTCGCCGACCGGCGCCTCTCCCGGCTACTCAAATAGCTATGCTGCGCAGATGGTGCGTCAGAAGATCCTTATCACGGGAGCCAGTTCGGGCCTGGGCGCCGGGATGGCTCGGGCTTTCGCCGCCCAAGGCCGAGACCTTGCTTTATGCGCTCGTCGTACCGATCGTCTTGATGAGCTGAAAGCCGAACTCACGCAACGGCATTCGGACATCACGATTGCGTTGGCGGCGCTCGATGTTACCGATCATCAGCAGGTGCCCAAGGTGTTCTCCGAACTAGCCAATCAACTCGGTGGAATTGACCGCATCATTGTCAATGCGGGTATCGGCAAAGGTGCGCGGCTGGGCTCGGGCAAGTTGTGGGCGAATAAGGCCACCCTTGAGACGAACTTGACAGCTGCTTTGGTGCAGATTGAAACCGCATTAGAAATGTTTGTCCAGAAAGGCTACGGGCATTTAGTGCTTATTTCCTCGGTGCTCGCCGTCAAGGGGGCGCCGGGCGCCAAAGCTGCATATGCCGCAAGCAAAGCGGGACTGAGTTCATTAGGTGAGTCGTTGCGCGCTGAATATGGCAACGGACCCATCAAAGTATCGGTAATCGAGCCGGGTTACATCGAATCAGAGATGACCGCTAAATCTGGGCGCACCATGTTCATGGTGGACAACAAGACCGGAGTTAAGGCGATGGTTAACGCCATTGAACGAGAACCGGCACGTGCCGTCATCCCCTGGTGGCCGTGGGTACCGATGGTGCAGCTGCTGCGGATCCTGCCTGCACGGCTCACCACCTGGTTTGGTTAGCGGTCCTCCCGCGGCCTGCATCAACTCATGCGGCCGCGCCCGGCTCGATAACGGCGTATGAGCGCGTCTGTCGAGCTGTCTGGTTGCCGCTCGGGCGAGTTCTCGGCGGTGAGTACCGGTAACAGCGATTTGGCTTGGGACTTGCCAAGCTCTACGCCCCACTGGTCGAACGAGTCGATCCCCCATATCACGCCCTCGGTGAAGACTTGATGCTCGTACAGCGCAATGAGCTGGCCAAGGACCGATGGGGTGAGTTTGTCAGCCAGAATCGAGGTAGTAGGCCGGTTTCCCGGCATGGCCTTGTGCGGCAGCAGCTGTGCAGGGGTGCCTTCGGCGGCGATCTCATCCAGGGTCTTGCCGAACGCCAGCACCTGGGTCTGTGCGAAGAAGTTGCTCATCAATAAGTCGTGCATGCTGCCGGAACCATCAGCGGCCGGTAAGTCATCCAGTGGTTGGCAGAAGCCGATGAAATCGGCTGGAATCAGCCGAGTGCCCTGATGGAGCAGCTGATAGAAGGCGTGCTGGCCGTTCGTTCCAGGTTCGCCCCAGTAGATCTCACCGGTGTCGATGGTGACTGGCGTGCCGTCGCTGCGGGTGGATTTACCGTTGGACTCCATAGTCAGTTGCTGCAGATATGCGGCGAACCGGGCCAGGTCATTGGAGTACGACAGCACTGCGCGCGATTGCGCACCGAAAAAATTGCTGTACCACAATCCAATCAAGCCAAGCAAGGCGGGGGCGTTAGATTCCAGTGGAGCGCTGCGAAAATGTTGGTCGATAACGTGAAACCCAGAAAGAAAATCGGCGAACGCGGCGCGGCCGATGACAGCCATGACCGAAAGGCCGATTGCTGAATCAACCGAATAGCGTCCACCGACCCAGTCCCAAAAACCAAACATGTTATCGGCATCAATACCGAACTGCTCAACCAGTTGCTTATTAGTCGAGACTGCGACGAAATGCTTTGATACCGCGGCGTCGCCGAGGGCATTGGTCAACCAGCGTCGCGCGGCGATCGCGTTAGTCAAGGTCTCCAGCGTGGTAAATGTTTTCGATGCAACGATAAAAAGTGTGCTCGCGGGGTCTAGACCAGTCAGCTTCGCGATCAAATCGGCCGGATCAATATTGGAGACAAACCGTGCCGATATTCCCGCATCGGCGTAATGGCGCAGTGCTTGGTGGACCATGACAGGGCCAAGGTCTGAACCGCCAATGCCGATATTGACGACGGCGGTAATCGGCTTTCCAGTAGCTCCGGTCCATGTACGGTTGCGCAGCCGGTCGGTGAAATCGCCCATCGCATCCAGCACCGCGTGCACGTCCTGGACAACATTGTGTCCGTCAACTATCAGCTTGGCGTGCCGCGGTAACCGTAGTGCAGTGTGGAGCGCCGCGCGATCTTCGGAAGTATTGATATGCGCACCGGTAAACATCTCATCGCGACGTTGTTCCAGCCCGGCTACCCGCGCTAAGTCAAGAAGAAGGTGAACCGTATCGCGGGTAATGCGGTGCTTGCTGTAGTCGATATAAAGATCGCCGACGGCAAGGGTGAGATCGCGGCCCCGACTCGGATCTTCGGTGAATAACTGGCGTAGATGAACTCCCTCGATCTGGTCGTGATGCTTGCGCAACGCGTTCCACGTCGAGCTGGCGGTGACATCCGGAGGAACGGCTTGGGGTTGAGCGGCAGCCATGCTTGCTGACCCTAGTGCGAACCGTTACCACTAGTGGCCGAGGCGGCCTCGGCCTAATCGCAAAAGCAGCATTGCGAGATCTTTACCGTCTGGACCCAGTTCGCTATAGCGCTCGATGACCTGCATTTCGCGGCTATGCACCAACCTGGTGCCGCCAGAGGCCATCCGGACTTTGCCGATCACCTGTGATACCTCGGTGCGCCGCTTAACGGCGGCCAGGATCTCAGTGTCTAGGCGGTTGATCTCCGCACGTAGGTCCTCGATGCTGGGCTGTGGGGTTTCGATCGTCATGGCAGACTCCGCGTTGTTGTTGTCAGGGATTTTTGGTCTTATCCGCAATCGGGTTTCAGGTAACAGGCAAGCCCTGGATTCGGATAGCGGCCGCAAGGCATTGCCAAGCAGCTAAACCCAGGGTGCCGCTGGCCGGTATCCGGGGAGAATCCGCAATGCCGCTCATCGCCGAGACGCCGCCGACGAGCTGCGCGCGGTGCATTCATCGAGTCTGTCATCAGGTGCCTGGTTACCGCAAAACCGCGTTTAACGGCCTCGCCGGTGACTAGTCGGCGAGTTCATCGCCCAGTGTTCATCTTCCGTTCAATTAAAGCAAAAGGTCGCGTTGCCGCTTGTTGGTGTTCGCAACGAAATGCAAAAACTTTTTGCTAAAACCACCCCCGTTGCGCCCGGGTAGTCGTACTCTCAAATCGCTATCCCCCCTGCGGTCGCCGGGGCCGCAACGCGGCTGCTCCCTGAGGAAGGACTGTGGTCATGGCTTTTAGCTTTTACGTTTGGCCTCCGGAGATTAATTCTGCACGGATTTTTTCTGGTCCGGGGTCTTCTCCGATGCTGGCGGCTGCGTCGGCGTGGGATGGGCTGGCTGCTGATTTGGAGTCGGCGGCGGAGGCGTTTTCGTCGGTGACTTCGGGGTTGGCGTGTGAGGGGTGGCAAGGTTCGGCGTCGCAGGCGATGCTTGCGGCGGCCTCGCCGTATGCGTCGTTTCTGGGTTCGGCGGCCAGTTCGGCGTTTGAGGCGGCTGGTGGGGCTCGGGCGGTGGCGGCGGCGTTTGAGGCGGCGGTGTCGGAGACGGTGCCGTTGGGGGTGATCTCGGGTAATCGTCGGCTGTTGGTGCAGGCGGTGTTGTCCAATGTGTTTGGGCAGAACTGCCCGTTGATCTCCGAGCTGGAGGCGCTCTATGAGGAGCATTGGGCTCAGGATGTGGGCGCCATGTTGGGGTATCACTCCGCCACGGCGGCGGCTGCGGCTGGGGTAAACCTTCCCCAACAACCACTACCCAGTCTGCCTGGCGCACTGGCCAGTGCGGCGGCCTCCGTTGGCCACCATCATGGCGGTGGCTTTGGCGGTTCCGGCGGCGGCTTTGGTGGTGGATCTTTTGACCCGGAGGGCGGCTTTGGCGGTGGCCTGTTCGGCCCGCTCTTTGGCGACGGTGGCGGCCGGGGCGGCTGGAACCCCGGCGGCGGCCAGTGGAACGGCACGGGCGGCAATATTGCGCGCAATATTAGCAACGCGCTGGTTGGCAACACCGGCACAGGCAACGCGGGTAACGGCAATTATGGCAACTCCAATATTGGTGATGGAAACCACGGAAACAATAACTACGGTTTCGGAAACTTAGGTAGCGAAAACTACGGAATCGGTAATAACGGTGGCGGAAACATTGGTGCCGGAAATCTTGGCAATTTCAACATCGGCCTTGGAAATAACGGCAACAATAATTTCGGCATCGGGCTAGTTGGCGATAATCAGGTAGGCATCAATTTTTCCAACTTAGGGCTCGGTAATTTCGGTTTCGGAAACACCGGAAACAACAACGTTGGCTTCTTTAATTCGGGAGACAATAATGTTGGCTTCTTTAACTCGGGAAACAATAATTTTGGCTTCGGAAACGCTGGTAGTTCGAATCTAGGATTTGCAAATTCGGGCAGCTGGAATACTGGTTATTCAAACTCGGGTAACTACAACACCGGCTATTGGAGTTCGGGTAATTATGGCACCGGCGAAGGTATAACAACTGTCGGTATCGACGGCTCAAATTCGGGTTTGGGTAATTCGGGGACGAATAATTCGGGCGCTTTCAATATCGGTGATGGTAATGTCGGTTACGGAAACACTGGAGCCGACGGAGGCGCCGGCTCCAGCAACATTGGCGTCAACAACGTTGGCCACAGCAATGTCGGCATCGGCAACACGGGCACCGGAAACGTGGGCATCGGACTTACTGGTGACAACAAGGTTGGGATCAACTTGCAAGGAGTGGGCTGGTCCGATTTGGTCAACGCCTGGGATAGCCTGACTGCGTAATCGCGCCAGGCAAAATATCTACTTCACTCACAATCCGGAGTTCCTGGTGTGATAGGAGTTAGCTTCGGTTGCACTTCTATCGTTATTGCGAATTTTTCGGAGTCAAAGCGTGTCGAAGTCTAGGCAATCTCTATCTGGAGTCGTAGCATCTATCTGCGACCCTTTTATGGCGAGTGCTATTTACTTTCCTGATGGGGTGTCGTGGTGATGGTCGTCCAGGGCGTGAATCGCGAGGACGGTCACCCGGCTTTGGGTTGAATATCCGGAAATAGCGCCATCCATAGAAGGCGGTCGTGATGAATTTTTTCGTTTTTCCGCCGGAGATTAATTCTGCACGGATTTTTTCTGGTCCGGGGTCTTCTCCGATGCTGGCGGCTGCGTCGGCGTGGGATGG